>JBGVNP010000210.1:0-27438 GCA_045125655.1 Eubacteriales bacterium
CAAGACTGCCCTCGATACGGTACACGTGCTTAACACGATAGAAAGAAAGCTCGGTACACGTAATTTCCGCAAGATCTTCAAATCAATAACTTGCGATAACGGTACCGAGTTTTCAAATACTTATGGTATGGAGTATTCTCCCATCACTCAAAGACAGCGTACAACTGTCTATTATTGCCATCCTTATTGCTCATCAGAGCGAGGATCCAACGAGAATCAAAATGCATTTATACGTAGATTCATCCCGAAAGGCACACCGATAAGCAAATATACAACAAAAGATATAAAGGATATACAAGATTTTATAAATGAATACCCACGTCATATTTTCGCCGGCAAATCCTCGTCATATATGTTCAATATGGAGCTTGAAAAATTAAATATAAAAAATTTAATATTTTTTTAAGATAATTCTTGACATTTACAAATTTTATTTTTAATAATAAAAACACCTCTTCCCCTTGATTTTTGAAGCGTTCTGTGTTATCATAATGTAGCGTGCTCCCATAGTTAAATGGATATAATAAGCCCCTCCTAAGGGTTAGTTATGGGTTCGATTCCCGTTGGGAGTGCCAAAAAGCAAAGACCGCCTTGTGCGGTCTTTGTTTTTTGTATTTCCTTCGTTAATCGACACATCTTTTTGCGAAGCAAAAATCGGGTTCGCATTTTTGACCAAACGATGATTGCCGCTCGCGAGCAATCTCGTGGGCAAAAATAGTTCGCGAGTTAAACGAGCGAACCTTCCCATTCTATCATATCCGCCTTGAGCGGTCTTTCCTTTTTGACTTTCTTCGTTAATCAAGTCATCTTTTTGCGAAGCAAAAATCGGGTTCGCATTTTTGACCAAACGATAATTGCCGCTTGCGTAGCAAGTCATATATAACAAAAGCCAGTCGATTTCGACCGGCTTTTATTCTTATTTTATGTAATTTACAAATCTATCAAATGCCGCCTGTCCTTCTGCATTTCGTTTGAATACTCCTGCATCCTCCAAAACCTGACGGAACACTTCGCCGACCTCTTGTTCCAAGATATGTCTTGCGTTCTCAACGTTCAGCTCGGGATGTCTTCTTACTACTTCATTTGCCCAAATATAGTGAGAAGATTCTTTAGATACCTCTTCTCCGTTTACTATTGCTCTCTCCAACTCAACAAGCTCATTTGCGAGTCTTGCGGGCAAAACTGCAAGCCCCATTACCTCTATCAAGCCGATATTTTCTTTCTTGATATGATGCAAGGTTGGATTGGGATGATAAAGTCCCAAGGGTCTATCCTCGGTTGTAAGATTATTTCTCAAAACGAGATCGCAGACGTAATCTGTGCCATTCTTGCGAGCGATGGGTGTGATCGTATTATGAGGAACGCCGTCAGTTTCGGAAAAGATCGTAACCGACTCATCCGTATAGTTTCTCCAATTTTCGAGAACGTGATTACAGCAATCTGCAAGCTCTTCTCTATTGCTTGAGGAAAGTCTTATTACAGACATGGGCCATTTTACAATTCCTGCTTTAACGTTGGGATAATTTGCAAAATCAAAGCCGCGCTCAATCTCTGCTCTTTCCATAGCAAACGTATATCTTCCACCCTGAAAATGCTCGTGGCTGAGTATTGATCCGCCAACTATGGGAAGGTCTGCATTTGAGCCAACAAAATAATGAGGAAGCAAATCCACGATGTCAAAAAGCTTAAGGAAAACAGAATGATCTATTTTCATAGGAATATGGCTCTTATTGAACACGATACAATGTTCGTTATAGTATCCGTAAGGAGAATATTGAAGCTCCCATTTTTCGTTATTTACAGTTATCGGAATGGGGCGGAGATTCTGCCTTGCGGGATGTGTTGCGTGTCCTGCAAAGCCTGCATTGTCAGAGCAAAGCTGACACTTGGGGTAGCTGCTCGCCTTTTGGAGCTTGGCTGCAGCAATATCTCTCGGATCTTTTTCGGGTTTGGATCTATTTATTGTAATATCAAGCACTCCGTACTCGGTTTCATAGGTCCATTTGAGGTCCTTAGCTATTCTTTCTGCGCGAACGTAATTGATCTTTTGGCTATACTGATAATACCAATCCGTTGCTTCCTTGGGGTCTATAGCATATCTACTTTTGAACTCCGCGATTACCTCTCTTGGCATTGCGGTGAGAAGTCCCATTATCTTAGTGTCAAACAAGTCGCGTGAATTGGACGTGTCGGCTATAATACCGTTGTTACAAGCATAATCAATGATGGGATCAAGTATAGCTTCAATGCTATCAATTTCCAAAGCGGTCGCATTTTCGTCCCAATCAGAAAGATTTAATGCGTTCAAAATCAAATTTCGGGCAACGATCTCGTCGTCCTGCGTTATTAATCTATTCTTGATACTGTAATTTAGTAAGGTTTGAATTGCACTATGTATCATATAAATACTCCTATTTATTTTGTTTCGTAATTATATCACAAATGTTCTTTCTTGTCAAGTAAAGAACAAATTATCACATAAACAAGCGAAAAAGCACAAGCTCGAATGAGCTTGTGCTTTAATTTTTATTTTGTTATTTTACTCTTATCACGTTTTCGTGAGGTACGTTTTCGGTAATAAGTCTGATAAAGTCATCCGCAGTAACCACTACCACGTTTTCATCAAGCAAGGACACAAGCTTAGCAGCATCCTGATAAGTCATTGACCAAGGATGAAGGTTAATGGCAGTATATCCTTCAATGGTTGTGGGATCCTTAGCATAGCTATTGATTCTCTCTGCCATAGCTTCAACATTAGCATTCCAAAGAGTTTCACGGATCGAAACAAAGGGCTTATCATTAGACCAATAGATAGAGCCGTTTCCTGCAGCATATTTATCGCCGTAGCAATAGATCGCGCCCTTAAGCTCAGGAATATTAGAATATGCATCTATTACCTTCTGGCTTGGACCTGAGTCGAGTATTTGAACTACAGAGAGATCAAGCTTTCCGAGATACGTTCCAAGTGCCTTTGTATAGGTTTCCAAGGTAGGATAAACCTGAGGATAGATATATCCTAAGCCCGATACTGAAGCTACGAAATAATCTTTTTCACCAGCTTCTCTCTTGAGATGATTGAGAATGTTTGGACCAAGATCGAGAAGTGCGGGCTGAACGCTCCATCCCATGGGGAAACTATTGTCGCGCTCTGCTCCAAAATAGATATCTCTTTCGCTAAAGCCGTTATACCACATCTGTACATTATCACCGTCACTCATCATAATGCAAACGTAATGCTTGCCCTGCTCTGCCTTTATATCGGTTTCCTTTGCTTTTTGTGTGAAATCAATGTCACCAAAGGCCTTCCTACATGCAAAGATGGTGGTGTTTTTGGAGTGGTCACTCGCAATCGTGAACTGACCATACTGAGAAGCTACGGTTACGTCCTGTCCTTCATCATTAGGAACCCAACCGAACATGGGAGCATCCTCATCAACCCAATCGTGAACCTCTCCGCGGAACATAAGCTCCTTAGTTTCAGTTCCCTCTCTAAAGAAGATGAAATATCCGCAAGCTATCGCCCAGTCACGAAGATTTACGTTATTGGGACTCTGCTGAACAAGACCGTCAGTATTGAATTTATCCTTATAAAGATCGAAGCAGGTTCTTTCCTTCATTGCAGAAGCGTCAATTTGAATTTCAAGACCCCAACTCTCCGCCTTGGCTTTGATCTTTGCATCTACAGGAAGGTATCCTGTAACACCTGCAATAGCGCACGCGGAGTTGGTTGTTTCAGCAAGTGATGATCTATTGTAAAGAACGTATTTATTGCCGTAATCCTTAATATAGGATTTTACCATCTGCTCAAGTGTTACGTATTCATAGGTGAATCCGTAATTTGTTACCATATCCTCAAGCCAAAGCTCATAAGAGCCGGAAGCCCACTGATAATAGCGCGCACTGGTTCTTGCATATATACCTTGAATTGCTTGTGCCAGAACAAGCTCCTCAAAACTGAGATTCTCTGTTTTATTATAAACGAGAAGATGCTTTTCTTCATTCATTATCATCTCACGAATAAGTGAAACGTCTTCAACCTTTCCGGGATCATTGGAAGGATTATTCGGATCTTCAACGTTCCAAGGACAAGCAGTTAAGCTTGTAAGGCAAATCGATAACATGAAAATGAGTGCTAAAAATAATGATATTTTTCTTTTCATTTTTACTCCTATTTTTAAGGAGCGCCGCCAAGCGGCGCTCCATTTAATAAATGAATTATTCCGCAAGAGTAGTGAAATCATGAAGCCTACATGCCTCACCAACGCCGTTATTTCTACCGCCGTCTCTTGCTTCGAACATTATAGTAACCTCTTTGCCTGAGAAATCAATAGAAGGATCAAGCTCGGAAAGGACTACTACGTTATCTACATTATTAAGCTCGTTGCGTGCTACGTTCCAATCAAAGAGAACGAAGTACTTGCCGTCAACGTAGAGAGAAATCTTCATAAATGCACCTGTGGGGTTATCACTAGTAACCTTATACTTAAGAGAAATATTATCGGAGTCGGGAAGCACGTAGTGCTTTGCCATCCAGATATTTGTATTACCGTTTCTCTTTTCATCACCGCCACCGTCGGAGCAGTCGATCTGAATTGTTCTTGTAGGCTCAAGGTTTTCACGGTCGATCGTAGCCCACCAATAGTACTGTGAAGTCTTGTACTGCTCACCAAGCATCCAGTCCTCAGTTGTTTCGTTGAAGGTGTTATTATAAACATCAACCTTGCTCATGTCAATAGCAGGATCAACGAATCTATCCTTAAAGGTTACCTGGTCAAGTCTGATACCTGTGTCACCAGCGTGAACAACTATCTTCATTTCGCAGCTCTTTCCACGGTAATTGGGGAAATACTGTGCAAGCGGGAATGCGAAGCACTGCCAACCATCACCAACTACTGTCATTGTCTCGGTTCCACTTACACCACGAAGAGTTACGTCGCTCATAACTGTCTTTTCAACGCCGTCTATAGTAAGAACCACGTCAAATGTAGCAGTAGAAAGAGCACTGAGAGCGTCAGCTCTTGCATTGAAGCTGAGCCAATAGTTTTCAATATCAGGAAGAACAAATTCTGCCTTTGTCGCAGTTGCACCTGCAGCAATAGAAATGTTACCCTTATACATAGCGCCCACGTTGGAGCAAGCTCTATCAGAGTTATTATATGTTACACCTGAACCCGTCCAGTCCTCTGCCCAAAGAAGGAAATCATTATAGAGGGAGTCAACGGGAATAAGAGAAGGATTCTGCTGGAGATAGGACTGAGAAATGCTCACGCCGTTCTTTTGAGGAACCTTCATTGATGTGGTGTTTGACTTATCAACGATGTTATCAGTCATCATATTGATAATTCTGTCAACACTTACTACCTCAACGTTTTCATTGAGCATACCAACGATCTTTCTGATGTCCTCATAGGAGTGAGACCAGGGATGAACGTTGATGATGGAGTAGCCGTCAATAGAGGTGATGTCGGTGGAATATGTATTTATACGTGCTGCAATATATGCAGGTGTTGTTTCCCACAAGGAGTCTCTGGGCTGTACGAAGGGCTTGCCGTCGATCCAGATAACGCCACCGGGATTTGCGCCAAAGTATTTAGAACCGTCATAAACTATACCACCCGTCACGTTTTCTGCGCTTGCATATCCGTGAAGAACGTTAACAAGGTCGCCTTGCTGATTACCGCCGATAACAGTAACAACGGAGAGGTTTGCTTTTTCCATATATACGTCGAGCTTACTTACGAAATCTGCAAAATACTTGCCGTTATTCTCTGCCTCAAAGTTACCCGCATTGATGTAACCCTGTCCGGAAACGGGAGCACAGAAATAGTCATAAGCATTTGCCTGATTTTCATATACGTTTTCAAGAACGAGAGGCATAAGGTCTGCAAGAGAAGGTGTGATAGACCAAGTTACAGGGAAGGTATCCTTTTCTCTGCCGCTTGCATTCATATAGTTTGTTGCGAATGCAGCTGTGTTCTGCCAATATGTTGCGTTGTCACCGTCGGAAACAACGAATGCAACGTAGTGCTTGCCTGCCTCTGCAGGAAGCTCGCTATCATTATTGGGCTGTTCAAATTTCTTTCCTGCAAAAGCGTCTGCAGCAAGGAATGTGAGGTTACAAGTATAGTCTGTAGGAACTATAAACTGACCGAATTTTGAGAAGAATGCAACGTCACTATCCTCCGAATATGTGTAACCGAAGATGGGACAGTTGTCATCAAGGAAGTTGTGAAGGGTCTTCTTAAATCCTTCTGTATAAATAGATTCGGGATCGTAATAAATATGGAAGAACTTATTGCAGATACCATAGTCCTTAATGAACTGGTTGGTAATACCAACGGACTGATAGTTCTGGTGAATAAGACCACTGGTTGAAAGCTCACTCATAACGTTGTTAAACAACCATTTGTAAGTAAGAGCTGCGCTGTTTACGTTGAATTTTTCAACAAGACCAAGCGCCTGATATTTTGCTTCATCTCCCTGTGCAACAGGAAGGAAGCCCGTAATACCCGCAAGAGTTGCAGCGATATTTACAGATGAGTCGCCCTTCTTATAAAGAATATAACCCGGAGTGCTGTAGCCCTCACCGCTTGTTTCTGTATAAGCAGGAACACCGGGAATGCTATTATAGCCATCAAGAGGAATATTGGAGCCCCATGTGCCATCGGCAACATTTTCTTCCCATGCTGCTATATACATAGCAATCGCATCTTCCAAGCTGATGGACTCATATGTTATACCGTATTTTTCAACTGCAAGATTAATATATCTCATATCAATATTGACACCGTTAGTCATATAGTGAGAGTCAACATAGAAGAGAGCACTCTTTCTTGCAAAAAGGCCCTGAATTGCCTGTGCTGTGAAAAGCTCGTCGGATGAGAAATTGTAGCCCTCGCTTGTCATATTGAGAACGTAAATCTTCTTATCATCGGGGAGCTTTGTATTTGCATAATAAGAGAAAGTATCTTCAGTTTCCTGAATCTTTACGATAGCTCCACAATCATCGCAGAAGCCGTTAGTATCAGCATCTACGTGTTTGCATTCCGGTTTCGTTGTTCCACCCGAGGGAGTGTTGGGATCATCCGGATTCTCAAACCAGCTACATGATGTGAGAAGCGTTGATGCTATCATTGCTGTTAAAAGGAGCAATGCAGTTAATCTGATAATTTTTTTCATCATTACCTCCATTATTTTACGTGATATTATTTCATACCACTAAGGTTATTCTGTTCAAGGAAATACTTTTGGAATATGATATAAACTATGATGATTGGTATGGTAATAAGAATCATACCTGCACTTCTTACAAAGCCGTCCGCATAGTTACCAAGTGAAGGATAGAATTTATACATGATGAGCTGAAGTGTTTCAACTGTGCTTCCGCTCGCCTGCATAACCATCGGCCAGAGATATTCGTTCCACGTGCTTACGAAAGTAAGAATAACGTAGGTAACAAGAATCGGCTTGGACATAGGAACGACGATATGGAACATCTTTTGGAATTCGTTACATCCGTCAAGGTCAGCGCTCTCAAGTATCGATTGCGGTATATTAGCCATATATTGACGAATGAGGAAAACTCCAAAGATATTAACTATACCCGGAAGGATAAGTCCCCAGATAGAGTAGTTTAGTCCCATATTCATAACGAGAATATAGTTTGGTATCATAAGAACCTCGCCCGGAACCATCATGGTTGCAAGCAAGATGGCGGATACGAATTTTTTGCCCTTGAATTCCATTTTAGCGAGCACGTATCCAACTATTATCGCTATACAGAGGCTTATTGCAGTGAACATCACTGAATGGAAAGCAGTATTTCCAAGTGCTTCCCAAAATCCACTTACCTCAAGTGCTGTCAGATAGTTTTGAATGGTACCGTTTTCGGGCCACAAATACATCTTATCACTATCGGGAATAAGGTCTGGGCTGTGGAGTGAATCCACAAGTTTAAGATAGAATGGGAATATCTGGCAAAGTGCCACAAGCGACAATATAACCACACAGATTATCTGGAATATTCCCTCTTTGGCTCTTGCAGAGCCGTGCTTTTTCTTTGCGGCCACAGGTGCTTGATTTTGATTATTCAAGATCATCCACCTCCCGTCCCGACACCTTACGCTGAATAAAGGTAAAAATCAAAATTATTGCGAAAAGTATCGTAGCATAAGCGCATGCGCGTCCGAATTTACCGTCTTCAAACGCTGTATTGTAGATATAGAGCATAGTAGATTCCGTTCCATATCCGCCCTTGGTTACGAGCTGCATAGGACCAAGGATCTTAAATCCGTCGATTATTGAAAGTAATGTATTCAATATGATTGCATTTTTCATAAGAGGAAGCGTCACGGTAAAGAATATCTTGAATTTTGATTTGGTTTCAAGAAGTGCCGCCTCTTTATACATATTGGGTATTGCTATAATGGATGAATAATAGATGAGCATCTTTGTACAGAATCCGAGGAAGAATGGCATTATCATAAGTGATAAAAGCGCCGTTTGTTCGTCCGTCAACCACTGTATTGGCTCGTGTCCAAACGCCATCACAAGTTTGTTGGCAAGTGAGTTGTTTCCAGAACCGAAAACAAGCTGAGTTACATCACTGCCAACAACACCTGAAACGAGGGATGGCCAGAATAAAAGTGCCAAGAAGAATCGTTTTCCGTATCTGAGCTGACTGATAAGGAATGCACAAAGCATACCCATAATATTGTTACCGATAGCCATGGCAAATGTCCACGTCATCGTTACCTTTAACGAATCCCAATAGCTTTCGTCAAAATTTTTCCAATTTACGTCAAAAAGATTTTTATAGTTATCAAGGGTGAATTTGATCTCGGAGCCGGTTGCAAGACTCTTCAGCGATACGTTCGTAAAGCTGAATATTAAGGCCGAGAAAAACGCAATTACGAAGAAGAGCGTCCACCAAGCCAAAGGAAATCCGAGCAGCGAATACGCCTTGATTTCATTTTTAAATTTATTCTTTTTGCGAACCGGATTGGCAATTGCCATCTCCGACATCTTCATTATTCCTCCTCAAGCTCTTCGAGCTTTTCTGTAAGAGCTGCCTGAAGTGCGTAGAGATAATCAACGTTACGCGTACCGTTTACGAGGCCTGTTACGTATTCAGCTACAAGCTTCTCGATTGCAGGCCATGCTGCAGAACCAGGACGCGCTACGCAGTGAGAAAGCTGTTCAACAAAAATGTTCCATTCGTCTCCCTTATAATAATCGTCAGCGATTGCCTCTTTAGTTGTGGGCATAAGGTTCTGAACTGTGTTGTGTGCAAGCTGAATCTCTTTATCAGTAGTAACGTATTTGATGAAGTCTGCTGCTATATCCTTCTTTGTGCTCTTCTGTGTGATTACAAGAGAGTAAAGACCGAGTGTGGAGGAAACGTCACCACCCTCTTCGAAGGGCATTACGCTTGCATATCCGTATTCGATATCCTCACTTGCTTCATCAATGCGTCCGTAGTCAATAAGCTTCCAAGGACCCATTTCGATGAATGCTACTTTGCCAGTTTCAAACTTGCTCTCAGAGAAGTTTGTTGTTGTATAGCCAAGATCAGCAAGCTGCTTGATCTTGGTTGCCGCATCCATATTGCCTTGTGTGGCAAGTGTCATTGCACTGAGCTCGGGATTCATAAGAGTTGCACCGTGTCTTGCACTGAATGCAAGGAAGTACATTGCGCCCATGGACTCTGCGCCGGTTCCTGCGGGAACGGTTGTAAGGAAGAGCTCATCGTTACCTGTGAGAGAATTCGCCTTGTTATATTCCTTGATCTTTGCACCGAGAGCAAGATATTCATTCCAGTTAGAAGGAAGATCTGCATCTGTAAACTCTCTGCCAAGAACCTTGGAAAGAAGTGCCTTGTTATAAACTCTTGCAAGAATGTTTGCACTCATAGGAAGAGCATAAACGTTGCCTTCCCAGAGGTTAGCACTCCAAAGAGAGTCTATGTATTGATCCTTAAGAGAATCAAGTCCAAGCTCGGACTGATTAGCAATAAGACCATCGAAAGCAAGACGCTGAACGAAAACGTGGTCAACGTATGCTACGTCGGGGAAATTCTTACCCATAAGAGCCATTGTATAGCTGGAGTAGAAATCAGCTGTGCTCTGGAATTCGATATTGATTGTAACACCGGGATGTTCAGCCTCGTATTTTGCCTTGGCTGCAAGGATAGCTGCTTCTGTTGTTGCAGATCCACCCGGCCACCAAACTGTGATGGAGTTCGCTCCGCCGCCGGATCCACCGTTATCGGGTGTGCACGCAGTGAAGCAAAGTGTAAGTGCTGACGAAAGCATAAGTAATGTCAAAACAAGTGAAATTATTCTTTTCATAGGGATTTTCTCCGTTTTTCTGTTAATTATTGGTAATTTGCGAGTCATTATAAATATGGCAAGTAGCCGTCAAATCAAATGATATGACGGCTACTCTTATTTAAAGTGAATTATTCAGCAGTAGCTCCTGCCATCTTAATGTCTGTGATTACACAGTGTGTTGCATTGTTCATAAGACCAATAGCAACTGTAACCTCCTGACCTGCAAATGCAGAGAGGTCATATGTGAAGTGCTGAATAGCATCTGTGTCAACGTGAACAGAATCCGCGTCAACGCCAATAGCTCTGATTGTGTGTTCATTGCCTGCCGCGTCTCTAACCATTACAGCGATATCGGGATATGTTTCACCGCTGCGGTGGAATACACGCGCACCAAATGTAAACTGGCTATTGTAGCCTGCACCGATAAGGAAGCTGTTGTAAATATAAGAGCCTGTGCCTCTGATATCATAGCCTTCACCTACACCGGCGTCATCGTTACCCTCATGCTTCCAGGGGTCACCGTTAGCATCCTGAAGCTCGGACTTGTTAGCCCATTCAGTAGCTGCATCTGTTCCAAAGAACTCGATGTACTGAACAACGCCGTGTGCACCCTGAATGATACCGATTTCAACAGTTACTCTCTGACCGATCCACTTAGAGAGGTCGTAAGAGCAGTACATTCTATTTTCAGAATTAACAAGGAAATAATCCTCGCTCTGACCAACGCCGCGAACTACTTCGCCATTAACCTTAACCACGAACTTAGGAAGTACTTCGGTTGCAGGACGGAATGTACGAGCGCCAAATGTAAGCATAAAGCAGTTAGCTGTAATCTTCTTATCTGTAAGTTTAAGAGCGGACCAGCTATGACCGAAGTTAAGAGAAATATCAGCGCCTTCGCCAACGCCTGAATCTATTCCACCAACAACGTCCCACTTAACGCCCTGAACGCCGTTAAGAATGTCGGACTTGCCATCCCACTTGTTAGGAACGATTTCCTCAGATGTGATTGTAAGCTTAAATTCTGCCTTAATATTTGTATTTTCTGCAGCTGCTGCTACGATGATGTACTCACCGTCTGCTACTGCTTCGCCGATAGTAACAAGACCGTTAGCATCAACTGTTATACCCTTGTCTGCGCTACCCTCAGCCATAAAATATACTACCTTATCATTTGTAGCATTGTCGGGTTTAACCTTTGCCTGAAGCTGGAATGACTGACCGGGCTTATATGTACCCTCTGCCTTAGCAAGTTCAACTCTTTCAGCGGGGTTAAAGCCCTCGAACTTCATAACCTTAATCTGAAGCTCTGCATTGTTATCGTATTCAGTAAGTCTATGCTCGATAACCATAGCACCTGTTGTTCCCTTAATGTCTGCAGGAAGCTCAAGCTTGACTGTGGATTCGGAAGGACCGTTTGTAAATCCTACCCAACCTGCTGTAAGTTCAACAACTGCGCCATCCTCTTTTACCCAGATTACTCTGTACTGACCGTGTACCTTATCGTTGTTACCGATCTTTACGTTGAATGTCTGAGCATTTGTAGGAACTGTGAGTTTCGCCCACATAAGAGATGCTGCTTCTGTAAGACTGCCGCTATTCTTGTTAATACGGTTTTCAAGACAGATACCGTAAGGTCTGTCTGCCTGACCCATGTAGAAGATCTTCTGGTTGCCGTCATCACCTGTCTGACCGCGAGAAGTGTTTGTGTGAATCATTACAAGGTGCCAGTCGTCATATCTTGCGAACTGAGCCGCTGTATTGTGATTTGCGTCAAGGTCCCAAGAATTAAGAAGGGATGCTGTTACGCTATCATATTCTGCCTTAAGGATACCTCTATAAAGAGCTTCCTTAACTGTTACCTTAACCTTAATAGCTACTTCGGGATCTGCATAAGAAGAAATAGTAACTACTGTTTCACCTGCTGCAAGAGTTGTCCAAGAACCATCAATGTCAACGCGAACAATACCCTCGTTGCTATAGCTTACAAGGATTGTTTTATCAGTTGCATCCTCAGGACCAACCTGGATACCGAAATTTTGGAGGGTGGGGTAGTAAAGAAGATTTCTGGGCTTCTGTGAACCGCCGAAAATCTTACCATCAAGAAGATCCTGACCGCGAGCAAGGATGCCTGCGCCCATATCCCACTTTGTTCCAAGTGCTGTTTCAAGAACGTAATCATAGCCCTCTTCCTCAGAAGCAAGGAGATTGGATGCTGTGATGCTTGTAACTGCATTGTAAGTTTCAACTACTACAGAGATATAAACCTTTACGCCGCTGCCATCATTTGCCACACCCTCAACCAATGCGCTTGTAGCGTCAGCTGCAGCTGTGATTGTAAGCTTAATGCCATCGTCAGCAAATGAAAGACCTGTTCCCTCATCAGCGATTGCCCATGTGAATGACTTATCAGTTGCATTCTTGGGGCTTACTGAATAGGATACAGCAACGGATTTACCCTGAGCCAAGGTTACCTTGTAGGGATTTTCGATTGTGCCTTCACCATCTTCATCATCAGTGGAAATGAAGATATCCTCAACGAGAACCTTTTCATCGGGTTTTTCGGGAGGAGTCTGGGGCTTTTCAAGTTCTGCTTGACAGTTATCGCAAACATAGTCCTTGTCTGCGTCAACGTGCTCTGTGCATACTTCGGGAGGCTTGTTTCCTAAAAGATCTTTAAGAAGATCGCAGGAAGCAAGTGTTGTCATAAGCAAAACGCAAATGACTGCAAGTGCTAAAAACTTTTTCATACTTTTTCTCCTTTTTATTTTAAGTTTTTTAATAGATTGTGTATGATTTACCAAACCATACCAGAGCAAACTCTCTTACTCTGCGGTAGTACCGGTATCAAATATCCTTCCACTGACCAGATACCCAATATCGATTTGGTATGTAAAAAAACGGTTTTCTGCAGAGGACAAAATTTACCCCGACCGTTGAGCGTTTGATTTTTAACGTCATCTCGCATAATTACATCCAGGAGATGCAATTGCGACTCTCTATCGGGGAACTTTCTACTCAAGAAAAACATTTTTCTCTAACCTATTTTTATTATAAACCCGTATTACTCTTTTGTCAAGTTTGTGTTTGTTGGTGTTTTAAACAAAAAAATCGAGAAATTTTTGTCAATACTGACGATTTCCCGATTTTTTTAAATACTTTTTTGTTAATTTGTAATAAATACAAAGTATTTTTAGCATTTTTCTATCAATTCTTATTGATAGAGGTATCAAAGCATATCTTACTTGCTATAAATTGGGGCTCAAATTTAATCTCTTCGCCTTCCTCTGCAGATTTCAACTGTTTGAGAAGGTTCTTTGCCGCCATTTTTCCAAGACGGTCATAGTCCTGGGTAGCATACGTGAGATTTGGAGTAATCTTATCGTTTCTTGTACCACCAAGTGCAAAAACGCCCACATCGGACCCCACTTTGAGTCCCATTTGATCTGCAGCAGAATAAACACCCTCGGCAAGACGCACGTTAGCTGTGATAAAAGCTGTTCCCTTGTCCATAAGTTCAAGCGCCAGCTTTAATCCGCTTTCAAATGAGCTGTCCATGGAATAGCTTACATTATTTATACCGTTACCAATGTCATTATCGTCAAGTGCTTTCACAAATGCCGCAGTTCTATCGTGAGAAATATTAAGACTCTCGTTAGCATTTAAAAGGTATACCCTCTTATATCCGTTAGTAACAAGGATATTTACAGCATCAGCAACGAGCTTTCTATTATCAATATCCACATAATTTATTGAATGTGACTTATCGGGTCTACCTATACTGACACAGGGAACAAGATCGCTCTCAAATTGTGTTATTCTTTGGTCGTTTATTACGGGCGCCATAATGATCGCCCCATCAACAGGTGCCTTTCCTTTTTGTAAAAAGCTATTTCTCATTCTCTTGTCGGAATTGTAAGAAATGAGAAGATGGTATCCGTGTTTTGAAAGATATTTGAGACAGGACTCAATAAGCTCCGTATAAAACGAGTGATAAACACCCGTTTCGCTTTCCTCCAAAAACAGAGAAATAATATTAGTTCTATTGCCCGACAAACGCGACGCATAAAAGTTGGGGGAATAGTTCATTTCCTCACAAATATTAAGTATCTTTTGTTTAAGCTCTTCACTAACGTATTTTTTCCCCGTCAATGCGTTTGAAACAGTTGACTTCGCCACGCCGGCTCGCTCAGCAATATCCGTAATTGTTACCATTTATATAAATCTCCTACGTTAAACTGATATTATGTGCCGTAACACAATTTACTTCATTTAATTAATAACAATTTTATCACAATGCGCGACAAAAATCAACAATATTTTAGCAAAAAAGGAAATATATTCCACTAAAATCGTTAGTTTTCAGGCATTGCATCCTCTAAATGAAGATTTTTTGAAATGGCATCAAGCATATCATTCACGTAAACAAGCTCTACATGATCTTCAAGTTTGGAAACAAGATAATCAAGATCATCCATACACACGGTCCAAGGATGGACATTAAGAACAGTATACCCATCTATCGTATTTGGTGATACGGGGTAGCCATTTATTGTTTGAGCGTACACATCAAGCCACTCGCGAGTAATATTTCCGGGGCGGTTTGATGGGTGCCAAAGAGATAATCTTACTGAAACAAAGGGCTTTCCGCTTGTAGAGAACATTATTCTTCCCTTTCCCGATTCATAGCGATTTGGATCAAGCTCCCAGATTGCGCCTTTAAAATTGCTATATGAAGAAAATATATCGAGCTTTTTACGCACCTCTTCCATATTTTCAAGCATATTGGTGTTATCAAGCATACACATATACTCAAGATCTGAACTAATCATAGAATCATTTGTAAGCTTGGCATACGCCTCCACATGTTCCATAGGATATGTGAGAAGATTCGTATATCCTATTCCCGAAACTCCGGTTATAAAATAATCATTCTTCGCTTTATCGTACAAGCCCTGCATTACAAGGGGGCAAAGCTCCACCATCGATGGCGAAATCGTCCAGTTCATCTTATAATTCATAGGACTGCGAAGTCGCTGACCATAAGTGGACGTCGTGGCAAAATCTCTTTCAAGCCATTGAACGTTATCGCCGTCGGAAACGACCACGGCAACGTAGTGCTTGTTGGGAGAAAGCGGATTTTTATCCGTATTCTTCTGTTTAAGGATAACGCTTTGGGCTTTATCCTGTGAAAAATAAGAATGATTTGCCGACCAGTCCATCGGAATAACATAATTTCCGTATGCGGACACATTTTTAAGAAATGCTATCTCGTTCGTCGTCCAACCGTATATGGGAATGTTTCTATCAGCCCAAGAAAGAACTCTTGATCTGAATGCAAGATCCTCTTCATTCTCATCGGTAAAGAACGTAAAATAACCTTTAGAGATAGCAAAATCTCGAAGTTCAAGTCTGAAATCATCACCAAGCACTACTTGATGAACAAGTCCCGAAGGATCGAGGCGGTCACAGTATTTATTGAATACCGCTTCCTGACGCTCTGCATTTGAACCTTGAAACTCAGCCATATCAAAAATAATGGGCAATTTACCATCAAATCTGTCCAAAATAGCTCTTGGAACACCCAATACGTTTTCAACCGCACAAACAACGGCCGCCATATTTATTCCCACGTCACCCGAAGCCAGATCATAAACTGCAATACCATCAAATTCTTCAAGATATTTATTCACCGTATCCCAAAGATCAACGTATTCGTACGGTTCCTTTACATATTCCAAATATATATCAACGTCAATCAACAAGCTTCTATGATGCTTTTTGTTGACACTTCCTTGCAAAAATGATGCCAATGCATACTCTTCTCTGGAAAGACCTTCCCTTTTTATAACCTTAAGCATATTGATTCTCCTTTCAAGAAAACCGTTTTCTTAATTATATCAAATTTTTCTGAAAAAGCAACAATTTTTGAAAAATCACAAAAAAATTTTCAAAAACCATTTACAAATTGTATTTTTTGTTGTATGATTAAAGAAAAACGGTTTTTTGAAAGGGGATAAACCTATGAATAAACGAATCGTTCATTTAATCAGCGGAACTCACTGGGACCGCGAATGGCGACACACGGCAGAACAAAGCAAGCTTCGTCTTGCAGATCTGCTCGACAATATTATTGAAATTCTTGAAAACAAGCCCGAATATGAAACGTTCTGTGTGGACGGTGGAACCATTGTTCTCGAAGACTATTTCACAATTCGTCCCGAAAATCGTGAAAGAGTTAAAAAGCTCATCGAAAACAAGAGACTTACCATCGTTAACTGGTACACTCTTCCCGAAACAAATACGGTTGCTCCCGAAGCGCTTATACGCAACCTTATCAGAGGTCACAGAATGGCAGAGGAATTCGGTGGCGGAATGAAATCCGGTTATACGGCTACGTCATACGGTCAGCCCTCACAGCTCCCCCAGCTCTATCGCGGATTCGGTATCGAAAACGCCATCTTCTACAGAGGAACAAACAAGCATGTTCTCACTCCTCTCTTTGACTGGGAAGCTCCTGACGGAAGCTCTATTGCAACTCTTCGTACCTTTGACGAGGTTACAAGAACTAACTGGTTCTTCTATGTACACGGACCTGCAGTCCTCGGCAAAGGACTTAAGGACCTTACATATACATATAATCCTGAGCATCTTCCCGCACATATGGCGGATATGGGATCCTATGAAAAGGCATTTGTCGTTCTTAAGGAGGACTTTGACTACATTCACGATGAAAAGGTTCAGAAAACATCTCTTGACCACCTTCTTAATCAGGCAGAGCCCTACAAGATCGGCAACAACATCCTTGCTCTTAATATGGAAGACAATGACGAGCCCTATCGTTACCTTCCCGAGCTTATCGAGGATATGAACAAGATCTATCCCGATCTTGAAATCAAGCAGACAACTATGGATGAGTATATGGATACCATCTGCTCCGAAAAGGATTATAAGAGAGCACTTCACAAGGGCGAGCTCCGTTATACCACTATGGAATATAACAACTTCAACGCGCTCCTCGGTGCAACTCACTCATCAAGAATAAAGATCAAGCTTCTTAACGACGACGTTGAGAACAATCTTATCAACCTTGCAGAGCCCATGTCCTCTTACGCTTATGCGTTTGGCGGTGAATACCCCAGAACAAATATCGACAGAGCTTGGCAGTATCTTCTCAGATGCCACGCACACGACAGTATCTGCGGTGCGGCGGTTGACAGAGCTCACGAGGATATGCTCTATAACTTCTCGCTTTCAAAGACAGTTGCAGAGGAATGCACAAACCGCGGTGTTATCAGCGTTCTCTCTCACATCGACTCTGCAAGCGTGTTCCAACCCACAGACCACACAATCACACTCTTCAATACCCTTCCCTATGAGCGTGAAGAGGTAATTGAGCTTGCTATCGATACTCCTAAGGGTAAGAGTGCAGGCGGCGATATCGGTGTTGGCGGTGCGGCTTCTCTCGGTGATTTCTATGATATCATCGACTCCGAGGGCAACAAAATCGAATACGTTGAGCTTTCTCGCGACGATATCTCCATCGGTGTTGAAAGACAGATGGATACAAAGGCGATCAAATTCAACGCTAATCGCAAGAGAATCCTTATCAAAGCAAAGCTTCCTCAGAACGGATACGTAACATACGCTCTCAGAATGAGAGGTCCCGAGTTTGCTTATCATCCCGAGATTATGGAAGACCGTCAGCTTATCGCTCGCGATCGCGGTGTTCTTGAAAACAAGTATCTTAAGGTAACTCTTAACCCCAACGGTACATTCGATATGCTTGATAAGGAAACAGGCAGAACAATGAAGGGTCTTAACTACTTCACTGATAGTGGCGAGGTTGGCTCTGCTCATATTTCTAACGTTCCTAAGAGAAACACAATCTACACATCTCTTGGCGCAAATGCTAATATCACAATGCTTGAAAGCAATACAATGCGCGGCAAATTCCGCATTGATCTTTCTATGATGCTTCCTGCTGCTGCAACAGTTTCAGGTGATGATAGAACAAGAGAGATGAAGGAGCTTCCTATCACAATCACTCTTACACTTGATAAGGATAGCAAGTACCTCAAGGTACACACAAAGCTCCATAACGAGTGCCGTGACCACAAGCTCACAGTTAACTTCCCGACAGGCGTTGCAGGTGCAAACTTTGCAACAAGCGAAAGCGCTTGGGACGTTGCATCCAGAACTATCCGTTGGAGAGATCACAAGGATAACTTTGAGGGCTTCTTCCCCTTCCAACCCATGCAGAACTTCATCGATGTTTCCGATGGCAAGATTGGTTGCGCTCTTATGACCAAGGGCCTTCGTGAATACGAGGTTCAGGACGACAGTGAGCGCACACTCAAGATCACTCTCATCAGAACTCAGCGCGCATATATGACTGCAAATGGTTCTATGAACGTTGAAGAGCTTGACAAATACACAGGTCAGCATAGCTTTGGCACACTCGAATACGATTATGCTATCTATCCTCACTCCGGTGACTGGTACGAGGCAGATGTTCTTACAACCGCTTATGCTCACAAGGTTCCCGTTAAGGCAGTTCAGGGCGTTCCGCTTAAGGGCGACCTTCCTATCAACGGCTCCTTCTTCAAGTTCAGCCACGAAAAGCAGGTTATGACAAGTGCACTTAAGCTCGCTGAGGATCAGAAGTCTCTTACACTCCGCATATGGAATGTAACGGGCGAAAATCTTCCTCTTCACGTAGAAACACTTCTTCCCGTTAAGTCCATCAAGCGCGCTCGCCTTGACGAAACAGTTCTCGGCGATGTAACCATAGAAAACGGTGCATTCGATATCGAGCTTGCTCCTCACAAGATAGAAACACTAATTTTGGAGGTTTAATAATATGAATTTCCATATTCCCGACCTCGGAACATTTGACGAAAGCAGCGGACTTAAAGCGCTCAAAGAGTGTTCCGACGGCAATTATAAGGTTGGCGACAACGGAGTTGAGGGTATTTTTGCTACGGGTGATGGCAAAGTAGAATTTATCTGCTGGACAAATCACACGCTTGCATACGTGCTTTCTGCACTCGGTTATCCCGCCTATTATCCCTTGAAGCCCGTTAAACCCGAAGGACCCGTTAAGGCAGTTCTTATGGATCTCGACGGAACAAGCGTAAGAAGTGAAAGCTTCTGGATTTGGATCATCGAACAAACAACCGCTTCCCTTCTTGGCAACCCTGATTTCAAGCTTGCTGATGAGGATGAACCGTTTGTTTCCGGACATTCCGTTTCTGAGCATCTTCAATACTGTATAGATAAATATTGCCCCGGTGAAAGTCTTGAAAAAGCAAGAGATTTTTACTTCGAGCATACTCATCGCGAAATGGAAGAAATTATGGCGGGCAGAGGCAAGGAAGGTGCATTTACTCCTAGCGAGGGACTTCGCGAATTCCTCTATGAGCTTAAAGCAATGAACGTAAAAATCGGACTTGTTACAAGCGGTTTATATGAAAAAGCTTGGCCTGAAATTCTTTCAGCCTTCAGAACTCTCGATATGGGCAGACCCGAAGATTTCTACGATTGTGCAATAACCGCAGGCTATCCTCTTAGAAAGGGCGGCACAGGTACTCTTGGTGAGCTTTCACCAAAGCCTCACCCCTGGCTCTATGCAGAGGCTGCAACAGTTGGCCTTGGCATTCCCGAAAGTGAAAGAAATCACGTTGTGGGAATTGAAGATAGCGGCGCAGGTGCAGCGTCAATTCGTCTTGCAGGCTTCCCCACCATCGGATTTGGCGGTGGAAATATCAATGCAAGCGGCACACGTGCTCTCTGCGATACATATTGCGAAAACTTCAAGGAAGTTCTTGAAGCAATCAAAAGAATGAACGAAGGAAATGGACTTTAATTCATTTCAAATAAATAAAACTCCACGGCAAATTTGCCGTGGAGTTTTATTTATATATCGTTTTCTGTGAGTCCGCATTTTTTTAGCAATCCGCATTTATCTGAGTCTGTTGCAATCACTTCGCCAAGATCATTTTCGATCCTATATATACCGTCATCCTCTTTCAAGCAGTATTTGCGAACGGTTGTCATTATCGCAGTGAAATTGCCCATTATGTCAAAAGCACCGTGCGCAGCAGATACGAAAACACTTTCGCCCTTTGATATATAGACATCGCCTATTCTTCCCTCTCCCTCAAGACAGGTAAAGCATTTAAAGCTATTTTCATCCTTATCAAATGCCTTTACGCCATTCACCTCAACGAATGTAGCGGTGAAAAATTTATTTATACCCTTAAGCACACCGTCTCTTACGGATACGTTAAGCTCCTTTGGCTCAAGAGCCTGAAGATTCGTAACGTCAATTGCCTTGGCAACGTGAAGCTCGCGCTCGTTTCCGTTTTTGTCGCGTCTGCCGTAGTCATAAACGCGATATGTGATGTTGCTATTCTGCTGAATTTCACAAATCAAGCAACCTGCACAAATTGCATGGATAGTACCCGATGGGATAAAATAGCTCTCTCCCTTTTTTACAGAAATAAATTTCAGATAGTCGGTAAGTGTTTTTTCTTCAATAGCTCTCTTAAACTGCTCGCGTGTGATATCCTCCTTAAAGCCAAGGTAGATACCTGCGCCTTCATCGGCATCAACTATATACCACATCTCGGTCTTTCCAAGACTGTTTTCGTGCTTCAAGGCATATTCATCCGCAGGATGCACCTGAACCGAGAGCTTATCTTGAGCATCAATAAACTTTACAAGCACCGGAAAGAAAGGGAATCCATCACAGTTTTTTCCGAGATCCACACTGGTTGCAACGTCTGAAAGCGCTCTACCGTCGGGAAGGAGAGTCTTGCCGTCCTTGTGAAATGAAAGCTCCCAAGTTTCTGCAAGAGGAGAAAGATCGGTCTGCTTGCCGTATTCTTTTTTTAGCTTATCCCCACCCCAAATAATACTTTTATAGGCGGGTGTCAATTTAACTATATTCATAGTACCGTCCTTTACCTCAAAGGAAATATATTACCAGATAATGATTCGCTTTTCGGGTGCGATATACATCTTATCGTTTTCTGTTACGTCAAAGGTGGAATACCACTCCTTGAAGTTTCTGGGAGGCATATTTGCACGAAGCACGGAGGGACCGTGAACGTCAACCGCAAGTAGCATCTTAAGATACTCGGGTCTTCCCTTCTTGCACCATACCTTTGCCCAGTTGAAGAAATACTCCTCGTAGGATGCGCCGTCAGTTCTTGACATAATGTCAAGTGTAACGGACATACCGCCGTTATCAGCCATGTTTTCACTTACAATGAACGCGCCGTTTACTCTTCCCTGAGGAAGCTCAATGCCGTCAAACTGCTCGATCATCTGATTTACCTTATCCTCAAATCTCTTGAAGTCGTCAGCTGTCCACCAGTCATTAATGTTACCGTTTTCGTCACATTTTGCACCGTTACTGTCAAACGCATGGGAGATCTCATGTCCGATAACCGCACCGATACCGCCAAGATTTTCGCTTCTCGTCTGCTTAAGTGAATAGAAGGGTGCCTGAAGGATCGCCGCGGGGAAAGTAATATCGTTCACGAAAGGATCGTAGCAAGCGTTTACCATATGTCCTGGCATTGCCCAGTTTTCGGGTTCGGTGGGCTTATCGAGCTTGCTGTAGGAATCAAGCTCTCTTATTGCCTTGAGAGAAAGCACGATATCAAAGAGTGATGCATCCGTATCGAATACAAGCTGATCGTAAATAGCTCTGGGCTTATTGGGATAACCCATCTTAACACCCATCGTGGAGAGCTTAAGGATCGCCTTTGCTCTTGTTTCTTCGCCAAGGATCTCGTTTGTCTTGATGCGCTCCTTGTAAGTATCAATGATCTGATATACGATCTCTGTAATATCCTTCTTTGCCTCCTCGCCAAAATACTTATCACCGTAGTAGATGCCCACGGGCTCGGAATACATACCCGATGCAAGATTATATGCAAACTTATCTATTGACTGCATTACTGCAACGCCCATAATCGCGCGGCCGTATGCTCCGCCCATTTCACGAAGCTCCTCGGAAAGAAGTGAGCAAGCACCAAGAAGACTTGTAACATACGCCCAGTGCTTATAAAGCTCAAGTGTATCGGCATTAAGTATCTTTGCAAAGTCACCGAAATATCTGGGCTCGGTAACTACAATAGTTGAAGGAACGTGACCGAATAGGTCAGTAAGTATCGCCTCAAAATCAAGTGTTGAGAGCATTGCAGAAACCTCTGCAACTCCCATAGGATTATACATCTCAACATATTTTGACCACTCCTCGCGAGTCTTTGCAAGTCCAGCCACAATCTCGTCAAATGCGATTGCATCGTTCACGTATTTTTCCTGATCTTCGGGAGAGAGATCTGTCTTTGTCATAACTGCCTTCGCAACGTTCGTCCAAATACCGATGAGCTGTGCCTTCTGAGCTGCCATTTCGGGCTTGTAGTAGGATGCATCGGGAAGAATAACGCTCGCTCCCTGAATGTAAACGAGGCGCTGCTTTGTATTCTTCATATCGGTATCAACGCCGATATTGATGGGAGTAGTAATGCCGCGAAGCGACAAGGTCTTATACAGACGGCTGAAATCTGCAACCGTCTTGATCTCATCAAGGATCGCAAGGTTTTTGAGCGCGGGAGCAATTCCGTGAGCCGCCTTTCTGTCGGCATCCTTTGCGATAGCGTAAAGCTCGCAAGCACGCTTCAGGTAATCATTGGGATATGACTTGTTTTCAGTCATTGTCTCAAATTCACCCATCATAATTTTTTCAACGCCGTCAGCAAGCTCTGCAAATCCGCCCGCCATTGGCTTATCGTCGGGAATAACGAGATTTTCCAACGTTTCTCCATTGACGTACATATAAAGGTCGTCTTGAATTCTAATCTTTTCCATAATGTTCTCCTATCTATGTTTCATATAATTGACAAATATTTATTTGCTTTGCTACATTGTAGCATAAAAATCCTCAAAACACAATACAAAAAAGCAATTTTCTCAAAAAAATTAAATATTTTATCAATGTTCATAATTTTGAATGTATTTTTAAATGTCAAGAAATTCAAGGATTTGTGAGATTCAAAAAATGTTCAATTTGCCAATTAATCATCAGCTCTCCCAAAATCGATATCAAAAGCAAAAGGGAGAGGGACAAGCCCTCTCCCCTTGAGTTAGCAAAATAATACGGGACTTAGGAACCACTTTTGCGCGAGAGTATGTTATCAGCTTTTGTTTGTGGACGCAAAAGAATGTTTGCTTACGCAAACATTAAGGGATTCAAGCGTTAATTTGTATAAAAATTCAAGGAGAGGGACAAGCCCTCTCCTTGAATTTTGGTGCAGATGAAGGGACTTGAACCCATATGAAATTGCTTTCACTGGAACCTGAATCCAGCGCGTCTGCCAATTCCGCCACATCTGCATATTTTGTTTTTCCTTTCGGGGCAGCCGCGCCCCGCAACAAACATTATTATAGCATCATTTTCAAAAAAGTCAAGCCAATATCACGATAAATTGAGGAAATAATCTTATAAATAAAGTTGATTTTTCACTCATTCTATGTTAAAATACTATTCGATCATCAAGTTTTTAATACCTTTTTAGGAGATAGATATGCAAAACAAAGAATTTCTCGGCACAGAGCCAATAGGAAAGCTTCTGTTCAAAATGGCTATTCCAACCGTTCTTGCTCAGCTTGTCAATATGCTTTACAATATAGTTGACAGAATATTTATAGGTCACATGCCCGAGGTTGGCGATACGGCATTAACAGGCGTTGGAATATGTATGCCCATTATACTTGCCGTTTCCGCTTTTGCCGCGCTAATAAGTGCAGGCGGTGCGCCACGCGCCTCAATCCTCATGGGCGAGGGCAAATACTCGGATGCCGAAAAAATACTAGGAAACTGCTTTACCTTACAAGCAGTGGTTTCCGCAATACTTACATTCATTATACTCATATTCAACAATAATCTTTTGTGGATATTCGGTGCAAGCGAAAATACTATAGGATATGCCACAAGCTATATGAATATATACGCCATCGGCACGATATTCGTTCAACTTACGCTCGGTATGAATGCATATATTACCGCGCAGGGAGCAACAAAAATAAGCATGATATCCGTGCTTATCGGCGCCATCACAAACATTGCACTTGACCCCATTTTCATTTTTGTATTGGATATGGGCGTTGCCGGAGCGGCTTTGGCTACTATAATATCACAAGCTCTCTCTTGCGCGTGGGCATTAAAATTCCTTTTTGGAGACCGTTCTATTATCAAAATAAAAAAAGAGAACATCAACATTTCTCCAAAGATAGTTCTTCCCTGCATCGCGCTCGGTCTTGCTCCATTCATTATGCAGATAAGCGAGAGTGTGATCTCGGTTTGCTTTAACTCCTCACTTCAAAAATACGGCGGAGATATTGCCGTTGGTGCTATGACCATTCTTACAAGCGTAATGCAATTTGCAATGCTTCCGCTTCAGGGTGTTGCTCAAGGTGCTCAACCAATAACAAGCTTTAATTACGGTGCAAGAAACAAAGACAGGGTTAAGCAATCATTCTTCTTACTATTAAAGGTAAGTCTAACGTATTCCATAACTCTTTGGGCTTGTATTATGCTTTTTCCTGAGCTGTTTGCAGGAATATTCACAAGCAATCCCGAGCTTATCCAATTCACAAAAACCGCCTTGCGAATCTACTGCGGCGCGCTTGGTATATTTGGCATACAGATTGCCACCCAAATGACATTTATCTCACTTGGCAAGGCATTCTCCTCTATAATCGTGGCAGTTGTAAGAAAATTCGTGCTTTTGCTTCCCCTCATCTATGTCGTTCCTCTGTTTATCGAGAACAAGACACTTGGCGTTTACCTTGCCGAGCCCATCGCTGACACCCTCGCAGTAACCTTTACCGCGATACTTTTCACGTTCCAATTCCGCAAAGCACTTAAAATAATGGACAATATGTAAAAAAGAAGCTCCGAGGTCGGAGCTTCTTTTTATTTTAATTCGTTTCAGCAAGCTTAAATAAAAGCTCCATCATTTCTCTATGATCTTGCGCAATAAAGTCGGGTTTAATATTAAGTTCGGGGTATGTACCCGACTGCTCGGTCTCAATATATACGGTTTTAAGTCCTGCCCCTTGAGCGCCAAGCACGTCATCGTGCATATCGTTGCCAACGTAAATGCATTCATTGAGCTTAAGGGCAAATCTACTTGTGGAGATCTCAAAAATATCTTTATGCGGCTTTTTCACACCCGCTTCACTTGAAATAAGTATTCCGTCAAAAAGTTGACTTATACCTAATTCATCAAGCTCCGCCCTTGTAAAGCAAGCCTGTGCGTTGGAAACAAGATATACTCCCGCGCCTCTTTCCTTAAGTCCCTTAAGTATCTCAATCACGCAGGGAAAAAGCTTTAATTTCTCCCTTGAAAGAGTCCTAAAACTGCGCGCAAGCGCCACTGCCTTTTCTTTATCGTTTCCTCTTCTCTCAAGCATTTCTTCAAACACCTCAAGAAGATCAAATTCAACGAATTTATGGGTTCTCGCATCGGAAAATTTCTTACAAATAGTAAGATACTCCCCCCTTACCTCTTCGGCATCTTTTTCGCCAAGCAAAGTGGCAAATCCCGACCACAGAGAGTCCTTATCCTCGTCAGTTTTTATATCGGCAAGTGTGCCGTACAAATCAAACAGAAAATTCATCTGCAATTCTCCTACCAAATAAAAGGTATCATTCTATATTTTACCTTTTGCTTATATTCTTCATAACCGTCAAGCTCGCGAGAAAGCACCTCTTCCTCATTTTTTATACGCGCCGCGATGATAAAAGGATACGCCAAAAACACCACAAACGAAACAATCGAGCCAAGCACCAAAGGCATTGACATAAATAGCAAAATCGTTGCAAAATACATCGGGTGACGAACAATACCATAAAGCCCCGTTGACACCACCTTTTGCCCTTCCACAACCTTAATGGTTCTTGAAAGATATGTATTTTCTCTTAACACCTCGGCATAGAGAATATATGCAATAATAAACACCACCGCCGCCGCGATATTCACCTCAAAGGGCAATCTTATCCATCCAAAACGGTAATCAAGTCCTGCAAGAACAAAGCCACCTATGAACATAAGTCCCGATAGCTTTACAACAACATTCTGTTCCCTCTCCTTTTCCTTGGCATCAAGTCGGCTTGCAAGGAGCGATGGATTCTTTACCATCATAACGATGCCAGCACCGAACATTGGAATAAAAAGTATTCCCATAAGAAGCCATCCGCCCGCAAATGCAAATCCGCCCGCAGGTAAAAAGATGAGCGCACCGATGAGCAGTACTCCAAGTGTAAATTTTAAAATTGCTTCGATAAATAATTTAATGGTCATAATATTTCCTCCAAGGCACTTATTTTCACGATACGGTAAGAGGGCTTTTCGCACTCTCTGTATATTTCACTATGGTGAATTGGCGGCATACCCTCCGCCATATATTTTTCAAGAAAAACCTGCCAATTTTCAAAATCGAAATCAGGCATCCTTTCCAACATGATACTTTCCGCAATCAAAAGACAAGAAGCAAAGCATTCCTTTGCATCTTCTCTTATAAAGGCGGATTTTTTGAACACTTCAAAAAGAGCTTCAATATTTCTTTCTTCTCTTTTCCAAGCGCCAAGATTTACGCGCGCTATTTCGGGGGAGATCTCCTCAAAAAGTGGCTCATCACTCGGCAAAACGGATTCAAATTCCGCATAGAGATAGGCACGCGCTCGCTCCACGTCCGACAATAGATGTTCTGCACCAAAGGACGCTTGATAGCAAAGCTTTACTGCATCCTGATATTGCATTGACGGATGCATTTTAAGTTGATTTTTAAAACAAATTTCAAAATCCATACTTTTCTCTTTTCCCAATCAAATGATATGTTAATTCTATCATCATCAACCGATATTGTCAATATATAATTGTGCTTCAAATTGGGATTTAGCGGTGCGAAGCACCGCAGTTAAATCCGCCAAAGCGGAATAAATCCGTTATCACGGATGAAATCGCTAAAGCGATGAAATCTGCCTTGCGGCAGGATATGGGGGCGGATTTGATTTCATCCGAGGCAT
>JBGVNP010000211.1:0-2365 GCA_045125655.1 Eubacteriales bacterium
TTTCAACTAAATCCGTCCTTGCGGACAGGATAAATCCCACTTGCGTGGGATGAAATCGCTAAAGCGATGAAATCTGCCTTGCGGCAGGATATGGAGGACGGATTTAATTTCATCTGAGGCGGTACGCCGAAGATTTCATCCAAGTTCTCTTGGATTTCATCGTGGCTTTGCCACGATTTCATTCTTCCCATCTCCCCGATAAATCAAAATTTGAAAGGCATTTACACTTGCAATTTTATTCCGAATATGCTATAATTAACCGAAAATCATTTATACGGAGCAAATATGAAAAAATCAAAGCTTATATTGACTTTATTTTTGATCTTTTTCAAGATCGGTGCATTCACGTTCGGAGGCGGATATGCCATGCTCAACCTTCTTGAAAATGAATTCGTTGAAAAAAGGGGCTGGCTTACAAAGGACGAGTTCCTTGATATGCTCGCCATTGCGGAGTCCACCCCAGGTCCCATCGCGATAAATTCTGCAACCTTTATCGGCCACAAAACCGCAGGAGCTATCGGCTCGGCTTTCGCAACGCTCGGCGTAGTTCTCCCCTCCTTTATAATCATCTACTTCATCTCCCTTTTCCTTGACAAATTCCTTGCGCTTACGCTTGTTGCAAGCGCGTTCAAGGGAATTCAGGCGTGCGTTGTATATCTTATCGGCTCGGTCGGCATCAAAATGCTTAAGCAAATGGAGAAAAAACCCCTTCCCATCATAATTATGAGCACGGTGCTCGTCTGCATGATCGCCTTCTCTCTTTTTGCGATAAAATTTTCATCAATAATCTATATCCTCGTTTCGGGCACTATAGGCATTATCGCATTCTATAGCAAGAGAGAGGGGGCAAGCAAATGATATTACTTGAGCTTTTTCTCACCTTCTTTGAAATAGGAGCGCTGACGTTCGGCGGCGGATATGCTATGATCCCCTTCGTAAGAGAGCAGGTGCTCGCCCATAATTGGCTCACAGAAGAAGAACTGCTTAATATGATAGCAGTTTCGGAATCAACCCCCGGTCCCATCGCCGTAAATATGGCGACATTTGTTGGTTCCGAGCAGGCGGGAATTTTAGGCTCCGCCGCAGCAACGCTCGGTGTTGTTCTTCCCTCATTCATCATTATTCTTGTTATTTCCGCGCTTCTTAAAAATTTCTTAAAATACAACGGCGTTAAGGCGTTCCTCTCAGGCGTTCGCCCCGCAGTCGTTTCCCTAATTCTCGGCACGGCGGCAACCCTATTTTTGAGCGTTCTCCTCGGTGTCGGCAACAATGATTTTGCATTGAATATCGACCTCAAGGGTATAATAATCTTTGCTCTCGTTGTTGGAATTTCTCTTATATTCAAAAAAATCAAGGGCAAAAAGCCCTCGCCCATACTTATGATAGCCATTTCGGCAGTCCTTGGTATGATATTCTATTCACTTCCATTCTAAAAGGAGAATTACTATGAAAAAAACTGCACTTATTACGGGCGCTTCGGGCGGCCTTGGACTTTCATTCGTAAATATTTTTGCGCGTGATGGATATGACCTCGTGCTCGTTGCAAGAAACGGTGATCGTCTTGAAGAAATCAAAAAGGAAATTGAAGGCAAATACGACATTAAGGTAAGCGTTGTTCCCTGCGATCTCTGCGCTTCAAACGGCGCTCAAGAGGTGTTTGAGGCAACAAAGAGCGCAAATATCCATGTTGACGTTCTTGTAAACAACGCGGGTTTTGGTGACTTTGGCGATTTTTATAAGAGTGATCTTTCAAAACAGGTTAGAATGGTTGACCTCAACTGCACAGCTCTTATGGAGCTCTGCCACCTTTATCTTCCCGATATGGTGAAGAACGGCGGCGGAAACATACTCAATGTTGACTCCATTGCGGCATTTCAGCCCGGTCCTCTTATGAGCGTTTACTACGCAACCAAGGCGTTCGTTCTCTCCTTCTCTCAGGCACTCACGCGCGAGCTTAAAGGCACGGGAGTAAAAGTAACTGCCCTCTGCCCAGGACCTATAAGAACGAATTTTGACGCCGCTGCAGACCTCGGCGAAAGCGGACTTTTCAAAAATCTCAAGGTTTGGGATCCCAACGTTGTGGCGGAATTTGGCTATAAAAATATGAAAAAAGGCAAATCACTTTGCATCTGCGGTTTTCTTAATAAGATCATCGTATTTGCAAACCGCTTCGCACCAAGATGCCTCGTAAGAGAGCTTGTTTATCATTTGCAGAAGATTCAGTAAATTGGGATTTAGCGGTGCGAAGCACCGCAGTTAAATCCGCCAAAGCGGAATAAATCCGTTATCACGGATGAAATCGCTAAAGCGATGAAATCTGCCTTGCGGCAGGATATGGGGGCGGATTTGATTTCATCCGAGGCAT
>JBGVNP010000212.1:0-2577 GCA_045125655.1 Eubacteriales bacterium
TACTTTCAAAACTACGAAAATCACTCCTGCGGAGTAATTTTCTAAAATTTACTTACTTTGCGCATAATTTTAAAGTTTGTGCTAACAACAAAACAGTTAGTTAAAGTAGCAAATTACAGTTTTTCGAGGCAGGGGTTCCCCGAAACGAGCGAAGCCGAGTTTTGGGGGTTCTCGTAACGCCTGTTAAAATGGCGAGAAAAACGTTATGTTCCGCGCGTTGTCATTCTGGAGGAAAACTGTGCCGAGATTCTATCGCTACGCTCCAGAATGACACTTTGTGTCCGGCACAGTGACCGATAGAATCTCGCGCGGAACGATTTGCGCGAAATCTTGCCAAATCAGCACAAACTATATGGCTATTGCGCGAAGCTCTATAAAAAGTTTTTGCGGAGCTTTTTTCAAAAAGCGACCTCTTTTTTCTTAAACTAACTTCTATTTCCCTGCGCGCAATATATCTCCGACCTTAACGGAGAAGGGCACTTTAACAAAAAAGTGCATAAAAGGATGGGGCGCGCTTTCGATCGGCTCGCCGTTTTCATCGCGCAGATCAGTGATTTCGAGTGCCCTTCCTACCTCACTTGGCGAGATGATCTCGGCATTATCACCTATTTTACATTTATTCTTCTGCATAAAGAGATAGAACTGTCCGCCCTCAACGGTTGTGTTAAGGCGCTCCTGCGCCTCTTTTTCCTTCTCGTTCATCTCGCACGCGATGGCAAAATATGCCTTTTCTCGAATATATCCAGTGTTCGATGCGAGCTGGGCGTTTTCTATGGGATAATCAAAATAGAATCCCGTGCAATATTCCCTGTGGCTAACGGATTCAAGCTCGCGCATCCAAAGGGGATCAAATTTATAATTTTCCTTGTCACGATAATAGCTGTCAATAGCCATTCTGTAAGCGTTTGTAACCACCGCGGTATAGTATGCGGATTTCATTCTGCCCTCAATTTTAAAGGATTTTATTCCCGCCTCAATAAGCTCGGGAATATGCTCGATAGTGCACATATCCTTTGAGGACATAACGAACGTTCCGTGCTCGTTCTGCTCGATGGGAAGCGGCATATCCGGACGCTTCTCCTCAACAAGAGTAAAATTCCAACGGCACGGCTGAGCGCACGCTCCGCGATTGGCATCGCGTCCCGTTATGTGATGGGAGAGCATACATCTTCCGCTATATGATACGCACATTGAGCCGTGAACGAACGCCTCAAGCTCAATGTCCTCGGGGATTCCTGCGCGTATCTTTTTGATCTCGCCGAGCGTAAGCTCGCGCGCAAGAACAAGTCGTTTTGCGCCGAGTGCGATATATGCCTTAGCCGCCGCCACGCTTACAATTGATGCCTGTGTCGATACGTGGACTTCCATATTTGGAAGGATCTCCTTTATCGTTGCCATAACACCAAGGTCTGCCACGATCATTGCATCTATCGGACAATCCTTAAGAGCCGTAAGATACTCGCGAAGAACGGAATATTCGTGCTCGTGGGGCATTGTATTTACCGTCAAATAAATCTTTTTGCCGCGCGCGTGGGCATACTCAACCGCCTCGTGAAGCTCGTCGTTTGTGAAATTGTCGGCGGCACTTCGCATGCCGAAAACGTTGCCCGCAAGATATACCGCGTCGGCTCCATAAAGGAGCGCAGATCTCATTTTTTCAAAATTTCCCGCAGGGGATAAAAGCTCAACCATAATATTTGTATTACCTCTTAATTAGAAATATATTCTTATTCAGAATAATTATAATCTATATGCCGTCAACTGTCAAGTGGGAGTTTGCTTTTAAGACGGATTATAAATTTGGATTTAGCGCGCACTATGTTCGCACTGATCAAACGATTAAAAAAGTTTTTTGGTTACTTTTTCCTTTTCGATTTTGCGTCAGCAAATGGCTGCCGTGAGGCAGACAAGAAAAGAGGTGGCTATTTTGCCAAAGAAAAAAGCGTTACAAAAGGCAAACTATCTTCAAATACCAAGACTCTTTAGCCGCTTTTCTTTGACAGCAGAGGCGCCACGAGAACCCCCAAAACTCGACTTCGCTCGTTTTGGGGAACCCCGCTCGAAAAGCTATGGAAAAGACACGCCGAGTGCGCTCTCGACGGCAACCCCCAAAGCTCCGTTTCACTCGCTTCGGGGAACCCCTACGCCGCGCGGCTCTGCTACGCGCAGGGCGCTACTTTTGAAAAAGTGGACAAAACAACCGATTAGTCTGTGCTAACAACGAAATAGTTAGTTGAGGTAGCAAATCACAGATTTTTTCTGCGCCTGTTAAAATGCAGAAAAAATCGTTATGTTCCGCGCGTTGTCATTCTGGAGTTGCCCTTGTGTCCGTACCGGGATTCTATCGGTCGCTTATGCTCCCTCCAGAATGACACAAGGGCGCGATAGAATCTCGCGCGGAACGATTTGCGCAAAGTCTTGCCAAATCAGCACAAACCACGCGCGTCATCCTCGAAGGAGTTGCGCCCAAGATTCTTCGCTACGCTCGAGAATGACGACTAAAGTCGTCGGGCGCAACGACTGAAGGATCTCAGAGCAAAGCGACGGACGCGCGTGTATGGCTACTTGCGCGAAGCT
>JBGVNP010000213.1:0-9506 GCA_045125655.1 Eubacteriales bacterium
ATTTGCTACTTCAACTAACTTTTTCGTTGTTAGCACAGACTTTGAACTGTGGCACATAGTAAGTAAATTTTAGAAAATTACTCCGTAGGAGTCATTTTCGTAGTTTTGAAAGTACAATGCCGACCGTCGTACTTGTACGTAAGGGCGGTATTGGAGTTTCTAAACCGATAATTCATTTTTGAATTATCGAAAATTTACGTAAAATCTGCTCAAACCCAAGCGTACAAACTAGACGGCGACTGGGCGAAGCCGCTTTAAAAAGGTTTTTGCCTACTTTTTCCTCAAAAAAGTAGGAGCCCAAGCGGTATAGGGGTTCCCCGAAACGAATGCAATGAGCTTTGGGGGTTTCCGTATTGAGCGGTTCGTAGTAAACTAACTCCGCGACAAATCAAAATTTGAAAAATAAAAACCGAGAGGCGATATTCCTCTCGGTTAAATATTATTTATCAAGATATTTATCTGCGAATTCCCACACTTTATTCCAATATTTATTGGGATTTGAGAGTGGACTCATAACATGGTCGGCCTCGGGGAAGATAAGGATATCCTTTTCGCATCTCGCGTTATTGTAGAGCTCGCGTGCCATTGAAGAGGGAACGACTGTGTCGCTGTCGCCGTGTAAAAACAAAGTAGGTGTGCAGGATTTTCTCACTTGATTCAAAGCGGACGCTTCCTTTATGTCAAAGCCGATTCGTTTCTTTATCGCGTGTCGGAAAAGATCAACAGCAAAAACGGGAAGTCCCATCATCTTGGGTATCTTATAGCAATAGGCATCGTAAACCGACGTGTATCCGCAGTCCTCTACAGCGCATTTTATACACGTGGGAAGTGATTCGCCCGTAACCATCATTACTGTTGCCGCACCCATAGAAACGCCGTGTAAAACGATATTTGCGCCCGACACAGTGCTATCAATATGATTTATCCAATCAATTATATCAAATCTTTCATACCAACCCATCGTGCAGTAATCGTAATCACTTCCGTAATGCGCGCGAAGGTAGGGAATAAGCACGTTAAATCCGTTTTCAAAATAGCGGCGCGCAAGATATGACACCGCCTTGACGCTTGAACGGTAGCCGTGCACGACTATGGCATATTTCGTGCTATGTTCGCTCTGCTTATAGAGGAGCGCGTTGATATGTCTGCCCTCGCGGTTGGGGATAGTAATATTAATTTGTGGAGTGGACGCTGCAAAAAGCTGACCGAGAATGGTTTCGGGACTGTTTGCCATGTCCTCTTGATTTTTCTTGCTCATCAGCTTTTGCTTGGGACGAGTGATGCCCTCGCGTGAAAGATGGGTTTGCACCATAGCGTCAAGCGTTTTGTTGAGTGCGACGCCCGCGATAGCTCCACCGACTATGGCTGCCGCGCCGAGCTTAATTTTGGTTTTAAATCTCATATTTTTACCTTTTTTGCTTATTTTGTGCCCGTTGAGCCAAATCCGCCCTCTCCGCGCACTGTTTCTGAAAGCTCATTCGCTTCTTCAAAATCCGCCACCACATAGGGTGTGATAACGAGCTGAGCGATTCTTTCACCCTTTGCAACCGTTTGAGGAGCATCGGTGTGATTGTGGAGTGCAACCATTACCTCACCGCGATAATCGCAGTCAATAACGCCAACCTTGTTGGCGGGGGCAAGGCCACGCTTGGATGCGAGTCCGCTTCTTGCGTAAATGAGACCTGCAAAGCCGATGGGCAATTCAAGCGCTATTCCCGTTTTTACTAAAAAGGTTGTGTGAGGCGCGATAGTGAGCTCGTCCATTGCGGAGTATAGGTCAGCACCTGCAGAGTAGGGAGAGCCGTAGGTTGGAATGATCGCATTTTCATTCAGCTTTTTTATTTTTACATTATATTTCATTAATTATACCTCAAATAAATGGTTTTCTTGGTATTATGTTACCATAAAGCGCGAAAAAAAGCAAGATTATCTTTGACAAAATACAAAAAATATGCTATTATGGTTATAATAAGTATAGTATGGACTAATATGCCCATTTGGGAGATAATAAATGGATAGATCAGAAGCTTATCATAAGAAAATGACCGAGGAATCGGTTTCGAAAATTATAATATCACTTGGCATACCCACCACCATATCGATGTTGATCACCAACATCTATAATATGGCGGATACGTATTTTGTTGGCACGCTCGGAGATAGCGCTCAAGCGGCACCTGGAATTCTTTTCACGCTTCAGTGCATTATTCAAGCGGTTGCCTTTATGCTTGGACACGGTGCAGGAACTTACGTTGCAAAATATCTTGCACAAAAGAATATTGATCGCGCATCATCTTATACAACCACGGCATTTGTCGGTGGCGCGTTGATTGGCATTTCTATGAGCACGGTAGGGCTTTTGTTCCTCGAGCCAATACTGCGTTTTCTCGGTAGCACGGAAACCATATTGCCCCACGCGAAGGATTACGGAATGTGGATACTCATTTCGTGTCCCTTCCTGATCTGCTCACTCGTTCTAAATAATGTGTTGAGATACGAGGGTAAGGCATTTTATGCAATGTTCGGTCTTGGAACCGGCGGAATTATCAATATCGTAGGTGATTTTGTTCTTATAAAAATATTTGATATGGGTGTTTACGGTGCAGGTCTTTCAACCGCCGCCTCGCAGATAATCAGCTTTACGATCCTTCTTATTATGTATATCAAGCAGGCGCAGAGCCGCCTTTCCTTGAAGCTTATTGCCAAAGAGGCGGAGGTGTATATCAACATTTTCAAAATGGGATTGCCATCTCTTATTCGTCAGGGACTCACGTCCATTTCAAATGGCTTGCTAAATAATCTCATAAAGCCCTTTGGAGATGCGCCGATTGCGGCAATGAGCATCGTTCAGAAATATTCGTCCTTCGTTATGTGCGTGGGACTTGGTATTGGTCAGGGTTATCAGCCGTTTGCATCCTTTAACTACGAGCTTAAGGAATATGACCGAGTTAAGAAGGGAACTAAATTCCTTATGATATTCGGTATATTTGCAGTTGGTGCGCTCGCAACCCTCGGCGGTATCTTTGCGCCGCAGATAATCGGCATCTTCCAAAAGGACCCTGCGGTTATCAAGGTCGGTACGCCCGCACTCATATATGCTTCCATCGGTCTTTGGTTTTTGCCAATCTCGGTTGCAAGCAATATGCTTTATCAAAGCATAAGAAAAGCGGCAATGGCATCGTTTATGGCGATAATGCGCTCGGGTGCAGTGCTTATTCCCGTGCTTCTGATCGTAAATGCTCTGTGGGGACTTGAGGGTATCATTATGGCTCAACCCATCTCCGATATACTCACGGGACTTATAACCTTACCATTCTTCTTTATGTTCTTTAAGAAAACACCCTCAACAAGCAAAGCAAAGGACTTGGAAAATAAATAAAAAGCGAGGTTTAATATGAAAATGAAGCTCGAAAAAAGTAAGATCAAGCAGTATATTCCCATAACAATTATGGGAATTTGTATAGTTGCGTTTGTTATATTTATGATACTGAACAAGGATTTCACTATTTCGGATTTCCTTGAGCTTACGCGTGGATATCCCATTATCACCTCAATAGCGGTAATTATTGCCTTTATTATCAAGGGAGTGGTTGTTTTCGTGCCTTATGCGGTGATTGCCATAACGACTATGGCGCTCCTTCCTTTTCCGGCAGCGCTTGCAACGGTCATCGTTGGAACACTCGTCAATATATCAGTTCCGTATTTCATCGGCAGATTTACCAAGGATGACTGGATTCAAAAGATACTTGATAAATTTCCTCAGGCGCGTCCCTATTATGAAATGACTGATAATTTGTTCTTGCTCAGCTTTACGCTACGCGCTCTTAACCTTTCAAATGAAGGTTTGGGACTGCTTTTCGGCTCGGCAGGACTCAGTTATTTTCCGTATTTGATAAGCAGTCTTATCGCGATTTCTCCAAGTGCGATAAGCTACATAATTCTCGGCAAGGATATGAATCTTATTGAATCCATACAGTCACCCATTTTCTGGGGAGCCATCGTCGTTGACTGCGTGATGGTTGCGGTAATGACCATGTATTTCAAGAAAAAGAAGAAAAAACAGGAGCTTGAAAAAATAGAATAATAATAAAAAAGCTCCCGAAAGGGAGCTTTTTGTGTAAAAAATAAATTTTTTTATTTTTCATTACACTTTTTGAAAAATTTGTTGACTATATATTTAGAAGGATCTATTTTGAAAGGAGTTCAAAAATGAAAATAGCATTTTTTCTTTTCTTAATATTTACTATATTGTTTAGTGTAATTGGATGCTCCTCATCGGTTGGAGATATGAGTCCATCGGATTCGCCGAATATTGATTGGAACAATGCGGCATCATTTTACAGTAGCCTTGACTTTGTGTGGAATGATGATGCTAACGGATATTATGTTTATGAAAAGGATAGTAATCCGTACACAGATATAGTAATTCCCGCAACATATAACGGGGAGCCGGTTGTGGGAATAGGAAAACATGCATTTGGTGCTTATTCCAAGGTTAGAACGGTTATCGTGCCCGATACAGTTTTTGTAATAGATACTCAGGCATTCAATTACTGTGATTATCTTGAAAGCGTTATTTTCAGTAAGAGCAGCGGACTTGTGAGCATAAAGGATTATGCGTTTTATAATTGTAAGAGTATAGAAGCCATTAGTATTCCCGCAAGTGTCAGGGAGATAGGATATATGGCGTTCTCCACCTGTCCCTCTATTTCGGAGATTACCGTGGACGAAGGCAACGTTAATTATTGCTCGATATACGGTGCAATTTATTCTAGGGATATGAAAGTGCTTGTGGCGGTTGCTCCTGCACTCCGAATGGCAGAGGAAGAGCTTTCTCACACGATCATTCCTATGGGAGTTGAAATTATCGGTGCAGGTGCTTTTGCTAACTGTAAAAATCTCTTTGATATTAGTATTCCCGACAGTGTAACTACTATCGAAAAAGCAGCGTTTGCATATTGCAATAGCTTGAAGCAGGTCTCTTTTGGGGAAAACAGCAATCTTACAAAGATTGGAGAAAGCTCGTTTAGAGAATGTGCGTCATTGGAAGCCATAAGTATTCCAAAAAACGTGAGCAGCATCGGTAGATATGCGCTATATTGTAACAATAATCTTATAAAAATCAATTATGGCGGAACGACTGAGGCATGGGAAAGGATCTCTAAGGGCGAAAAATGGGACGTAAATACGGGTAACTATGTTGTTGACTGTATTAACGGATCTGTAAGCAAGAATCAGTGATCTGTAAATTTTTAGATATTAAGGATGTTTTATGGGTATATTTAATAAAATCAGAGGTCCCGCTTCCGACGAGGAAATAATTTCTCTCTATTGGAACAGAGACGAGCGAGCGATAGACGAAACGGATCTTAAATACAGAAGATATCTTTTTGCTATAGCATATAATATTCTTTACGATCAAGAGGATTGTGAGGAATGTCTTAATGATACCTATATGGGTGCGTGGAATGCAATTCCGCCTGAAAGGCCGCTTAACTTAAAAGCGTTTCTTACCACGATAACGCGCAGAACAGCTATAAACAGATATAACGAAAAGAGAAGAAGCAAGAGGGTTCCGTCAAATCTTACGTCGTCTCTTGAGGAGCTTGCATATAGCCTTTCAGATGAGGACGTTTTGAACGATGATTCGGAACGTATAGGTATTATTATAAGCACGTATCTGAGAACTCTGTCTAAAAGACAGCGTTACATATTTATGAGCAGATATTATGTCGCAGAGCCGATAGATAAGATTGCACAGGATCTGGGGATAAGCAAATCAATGATAAACAAAGAAATCGCGCTGATAAAAAGCGGATTAAAAAAGGCATTGGAAACGGAGGGATACTCGGTATGAGAATGGAAAAATTAAATAAAGCGCTTGATCATATCGACTGCGACCTTATAGATGAATTTGTAAGAGAAAATGAAGCGCTCCAAAAAAGAAAAGCGGCAAGGGCAGTTCTCCTCAAAGCTATTCCGATCGCCGCTTGCTTTGTGATATTGGTGAGTGTCGGATCTGCATATCTCGGATATAATTATGCAAAGCTTAACGGTGGCACTAATCAGAATGCGGGCGAATCCAATCAACTTCAGATAGTTTTTGAAAAAGAGGGAAGATTTGTTTTTGAATATAAGGGTAAGCTATATCAAGCATACGTTTCACCTGCTTTGAAAGAGGATAATCTTGATTTCGCCTTCGGCGAATCCGTTTCTATTCAGAATGTGGGTGAGCATCTCAGTAATGTTGAGGTTACGGACGAGAAGGGAAATGTTGCAAGCTTTGAAATATATTCATCTAAGAATATTTCTGGAGAAAATGCAATTCTTTTAAAATTGGATTACGGTTATTTTCCTGCTTCAAGCATTGAATAAAAAATAATAGTGTGGAGGAAATGATATGAAAAAGACGGTTGCATTGTTGCTTATTGTTGTTTTATGCGTATCCGTTTGCTCATGTACTGAAATAATTGATTGGGAATTGAATAGGCATGCAGTTGCGCTTGCGGACGAAGCGATCAAGGTCAGCACATACAATGACTACTACAAGGACGACGGATATAGAGCTTTTGTTGATAAAATAACTGTTTTTTCTGCAAAGCTTACTGACAAATTGATTTCAAAATACGGTGATAGTGAAAACATAGTTATCTCGCCGCTCTCGGTATATATGGCACTTGCTCTTGCTTGCGAATGTGCAAACGGTGAGACCAGACAGGAAATATTGGATGCCGTTGGCGTAACCTATAATGAGGTGAGCGCATATACAAAGAAGCTGTATAGCTTCGGAAATGTAAAATATAGTCAGCCTAATATAGTGGGAGTTCAGGAGGTCGTTGCCAGACAGGAGCTGTTCAATTCTATTTGGCTTGACGATAGCGTTGCATTTGTGCGTGAGGGTGTTGACCGACTTGCAAGCGAATACCACTGTGATGTTTATCAGACCTCATTTAAAAGCGGTGAAGCGGGAAAGCTTATTAATCGCTATATTGAAAGTAAAAGTCATGGTCTGCTTGAAGGTGACGTCAATTTTGATACCGAAACCTATTTTGTTCTTATGAACACTTATTATCTTAAGGAAATATGGAATGAATACGGCGATCATCTTGAATTTACAGGTGATAACTATAAATTTATAAATACTGATGGAAGTGTTAAGGAAACAAAGCTTTTGAAGGGATATTATAATGATGGAAGGGCATATCACGGCAACGGTTTTTCTTCCTTCTATACAAAAACCGATCACGGCTTTGGAATATATTTCTTCCTTCCGGAGAATGGAAACAGCGCACAAGGTATATTTAATGAAGAAAACATCTCCGCGGTATTAACTCTTAAGGAGTGGGGACATATTGACGATGAAAATCGTCAAATCCATTATACAAGGGTGCTTTTTCCCGAATTTGAGGTAGATTTTTCAAGAGATATAGCGAGCGTATTAAAAGCGGATCTGGGTGTTAATTTACTTTTTGATCCCGAGCTTTGCAATATGTCCAATGTGACAGAGGAGTCCGTTTATTGTGACGGTGTTATTCACAAGGCGGCACTCAAGGTGGACAAAACGGGAATTGAGGGCGCGGCAGTAACAGTTCTTCCAATGGCAGGTGCGGCGGCTCCGCCCGACTATGAAAAGGTATATCACGATTTTGAGGTTATCAATGCTTTTGGATTTGTAATTACTGACAGCTGTGGTACCATTGTGTTTTCTGGACTTGTAAACACGCTTCAATAGATATATATTTAGGAGGAAAACAATATGAAAAAACAAATAACAAAATTTATAGCCGCATTTCTCGCTTTAGTAATCTGTGCTTCTGCAGCGGCATGCTCCGCGGCTCCGGGTGATGCACTCAATGGTGGTGTTCCGCCATATATGGAGGGAATGAGAGGAGAGTCTTCATATAATGAAGATATGTCGGGCGAGAGCTATACTGAAATAGTTGAGAATCCCTTTGTTAATACTCTTGAAAAACCCGACAGCTATTTTTCGATCGATGTTAACACTGCATCTTATCCCAATCTTCGCAGATATATAGAGCAGGGATACATTGATTTTGATAAGGATGCGGTAAGAGTTGAAGAGATACTTAATTACTTCGATTATGACTACAAATCTCCCGATGACGGTTCTGTTTTATCTCTTACCTCTTCTGTGTTTGATACTCCTTATAACCAAAACACCAAGCTTATGACGGTGGGTCTTGCAGCACAGGAAATCGAATTCGAGAAAATAAAGAACAATATAGTATTTTTGATTGACGTGAGTGGATCAATGAACTCTTATAATAAGCTCCCCTTGGTTCAGCAATCCTTCTCGCTTTTAACCGATAATCTTAATCCTGAGGATAGAGTTTCGATAGTTACATACGCAAGCGGCGACAGAGTGGTGCTTGAAGGCGCATACGGCTATGAAAAGGATAAAATAATAGATGCAATCATGAATCTTAAGTCAGGCGGAAGTACTGCCGGAAGTAAAGGAATAAATGCGGCGTATGAGCTTGCCGCTCAGTATTTTATTGAGGGCGGAAACAACAGGGTTATACTCGCAACCGATGGCGATTTTAACGTTGGTGTTACGGGAACGGGAGCTCTTGAGGCATTGATCGAGCAAAAGGCAAAAACGGGCGTATATTTTTCAGTATTTGGCTTTGGATCGGGAAATATCAAGGCGGATAAGATGGAAGCTCTTGCTCTTAGAGGAAACGGTACTTGGGGATATATAGATTCAATTAAAGAAGCAAGAAGAATGCTCGTTGAACAAATAGGTGGAACTCTTGTCACAGTAGCAAAGGACGTTAAAGCAGGAATCAGCTTTAATTCCGAATATGTTGAATCATACAGACTTATTGGTTATGAAAACAAAAAGCTTTCACAGGATCAGTTTGAGGATCCCAGCGCTGATGCGGGTGAAATAGGAAGCGGACATAAGGTAACGGTAGTTTATGAGGTCGTATTAACTGATAAGGCGCTTGAGGAAGGGAAAAGCTTTGCAGACGTTAAGGTAAGGTATAAGCCCACGGAAAACGTTGGCGGCGATGCAGTAACTGAGCAGGAGCTGATGCTCAGCGTAGGCGTTGATAAGTATCATGAAGAGCTTTCCGATAATGATAAGTTTATATCGTCGGTAGTTGAATTTGCACTTATTTTAAGAGAATCTCAGTATAAGGGTGATGCATCTATTTCGGCGATAATTGAGAGATTGGAATCTCTTGACCTCGCTAATGAGGAGGATAAAGCGGAATTCAGAGAGCTTGTTAAGCTTTATTTCGCATTGTATTCTGCTAAAGAACAAGGACAATAATAATAAATCAAAAGCTCCCGAAAGGGAGCTTTTGGTTTTCAGATTTTGATTTGTTGTGGAGATGGGAAGAATGAAATCGTGGCAAAGCCACGATGAAATCCAAGAGAACTTGGATGAAATCCTCGGCAAAATGCCTCGGATGAAATCAAATCCGCCCCCATATCCTGCCGCAAGGCAGATTTCATCGCTTTAGCGATTTCATCCG
>JBGVNP010000214.1:0-3044 GCA_045125655.1 Eubacteriales bacterium
CACCTTGTAGTTGGAACAACTAAAATACTGAATATCCTTGTTTATGGTGTTTACGTGCGACCATCCCATTTCAATATCCTCAAGCAGTTTTTGAAATCCGGGGCGGTTAAAATTTGTTCCCGTGTAACCGTCATCTACATAACTGCGGGTGTTGGAAAAGCCGTGTTCCTTTGCATATTTGTGCAACAATTTCTTTTGATTAACAATAGAGTTGCTGTCGTTATCCGTTCCGTCATCACGGGATAGTCGGCAGTATAAAGCGGTTATGCCGACGTTATCTTTTTTCTTCGACTGCATTTAGTCCTCCTTTCCGGCAGTCGAACACACATATTCTACTGCCATTTTACTCGGTGGCGATTCGTCCGTCAAAGGTACGAAATCACTTGTTACAATTCTTTTGAAACGGTCGGTAATTGTCGGGTGATTTTTAACTTTAGAAGTCATAAACGATGAACCGACGATATACTTGACTCCGTTTATCACATACTCATTTTCTTGCTGTGCAAGACCACATATAAATTTCATAATATTTTCTTACCTTTCATCACGATTTTTTCTTGCTCGCTCACGGCGTTGATAATCTTCGCCAATGAGCTTTAGGATTGCATTATATACATCTTTTTGGGTATAACTCTTAGGGAAGAAACGGCGGACATCCTCAAATGGAAAACTGATACGTTCCTTTTGGTTTGCCTTTTCTTCACTCATAACGGCGAAGATCTTATCCGCATTTAGCTGACCTGCTTGGGATAATTTCTTTAGCCTTTGTGCCTGCGAGAGCGACGGAGTGCAGTCCTCGCTCTCAATGGTACTCATTAAATCGTACTGCTCTTGCTCGGTGAGATAGGATAACTCCACAGCAGGAGTAAGTGCGATTCGTTCTTCATCCACAAGCTGTAACAGTTCGGGGATAAGATTGGTTAAACGGATATACCTAAAAACTTGGTCACGGCTTTCGTTTGCCGCTTTGCCGATCTCGGTAGCAGTATCCGACTTTGTCGCAACTTGCGACGAGGTTAAATCGGTTCGTTTGCCTTGCTCTTTCAAAGCCTCCATCTTCATTTTGTAAGCAAAGGCTTTTTCACTCGGCAAAATCCGTTCTCGGTGTAGGTTGCTGTCCACAACGGCAATCGCCGCTTCTGTTTTGGTATAGGGATAAATTAAGGAGGGTACTTCTGTTAGTCCCGCCCTCTTACTTGCGTGCAATCTTCGGTGTCCCGATATTACTTCGTATTCATCGGTTGTATTATCTCTAAGCCTTACGATTAAGGGAGAGATAATACCTTGTTCTTTGATACTTTCCACAAGTTTGTCCATATCCTCATTATCTGTGACCTTGAACGGATGACCGTTAAAGTCGTGCAGCTTTTCTATGGGGATACGGGCGGACTTTTTCTTTTTGCATTCGATTGGGATTTCATATTGTGTCATAGATTTTGATCTCCTTTCTTTGTTTGATTTCGTAGAATTAGGTTTTAGGGATACCCCTAACGAGTACTGTTTTGCGGCGATAGGAGTACAAACAGTCTGCTCGCTAAGATGATGCAATTACTCCGAGCCTTTTCGAGGTTAATTACTCCTATTAGCGCTTTGCCGTTCTCCTGAATGTCCGTTAATTCCTAACCCATAGCATCTCGCTATACATCGTTTCCGCTCGCTCTTATAAAAAGGTCTTGGCGTAGTATCTACATTCGGTAACGGGTATTCAATTTTCAAAGTGCAACTGAGTTTATATGTCGCATTCATATTTCGGCTAAGTAGTCCAGAGAAAAAATAAAAAGCCGTTATGTATCAACACTAATCATCGGCAGGAGCGTTTAGCTCTCGCTTCAAATCAGATGCTCATACATAACGGCTTTGAATTAATTCAAAAGACCATACTGTTTGTGTCGGCTCAACTCCACCTTAAACAGTACAAAAAATTCACGGTGGCGAGTCACGGCTTTCTCATAAGAGATCACCGGCGGTATAGCGGAATGGTGCCTAACTATACCTCTACGAGGACATCATATTCAGTTGTATCCCCTCTACGAGGGTATTTCAGTATACACGATAGAACATTCGTTTGTCAAGAGATTTTTGTCGCAACACGAACACTTTTTAATAAATAACGGGCAACTTAATTGTTGCCCGTTATTTTAACTCATCATCATCATATCGTAATGTGCTTTGTGATCCATTTTTATAAAAATTTGTTTAAAGATTTCTTTGTAACGATCAATAGAGTCTGTGTAGCTATCGATATATAAATCATCTGGAATTGAATGGGAGCCATCATTAATCCAACTAATTAACGAACGACATATCATCTTATCTTCAGTAGTATCAAAGGAATTGACAATTCTTTCATCAATATCTTTTCCCAATATACTAAAATAGTTTTCAAGAATTCGTCGCATTATATTTTGAGTTGTTACTAATGATGCATTTGTATTTGTCTTGAGTTCTTGCCATAGAAGTTCGTAAGATGTTTTAATTGGATTATTCTTTTCAAAAGCTCTTATTGAAGAAATATTATTATCCTTGCTAATGATCCAGTAATTGACATCATTTAATACTTTTGTCCTTCCGTCAACAAACGAAGCCTCTTTGTGAAAAAACACATTATGAGTAAGAATAAAAATTTGCTCTACATCAGAGTTTTCTTCACGAATATCCTTAATCAAGGATTTCACCATAGAACTTACTATGTACAGTACCGTACTATCAAGACTACATATTGGATCGTCCAAAACTAATATCTTTTTAGATGATACTTTAGCAGCATCTATTGAGCCTTTGGCAAACTGAAGAAAATACAAGAATGATATAAACGTTTCTTCACCCTCGCTAAGCGTATTTGTGGCAAGAGTTCCATCCATACGTTGGATTTGATAAGAGTTCTCTTTCGTTGGTGAGGGAACGATTTGAAAGTTTGTGAAGCCGTAGGATTTTAGAGAACGATTAATTTCATCTACAGTATGGTCTACGCTTGTAATATTTTTTCCAGCTTCGAAAATCTTATTATCAAGTTCATCCAACTGCTCTTTACATTGAGAGATACC
>JBGVNP010000215.1:0-1866 GCA_045125655.1 Eubacteriales bacterium
AAAGCTTCCATTGGGAAGGGATGCGTGGTACCTACGCGGAGCTGATGGAGTATTTAGAAGCACTTTGATGCGGGAAAAATCAAAAAAAGGAGCTGTGGATTGATGATATAATCCCCTTAGAGTAGACACTTGAAAAAACAAAAAGTTTTCAAGAGTACACTAAGGGGGTTATTTTTATGCCAAGAAGAAGTAAGAAGAACAAGAAATATAGCGATGATTTAAGGATGAACGCAGTAAAAGACTGGAGAGAAGGAAAAGGAAGTCAATATGAAATATGTAGAAAATACGGAATATTAAGTCATTCCACTTTACAATTGTGGATTTTATGGTATAATGGTCATAAGGAAAATAAGAGGCATAACAGTGCCAAAGGAGAAATCTATATGACCAAGGGAAGAAAGACCACGCAACAGGAACGAGCAGAGATAGTAGCATTCTGCATAGAGCACAATAAGGATTACGGTTTGACCGTAGAAAGGTACGGAGTATCCTACCAGCAAATATACGCATGGGTACGCAAGTATGAAGAAGGCGGAGTCAATGGGTTAAAGGATAACCGAGGCAGAACAAAACCGTTTAATGAAATGAGCGAGATCGAGAAGCTTAAAGCAGAAATGAAGATACTCGAAGCAAAGAACAGACAGCTTGAAATAGAGAACGAATTCATAAAAAAATTGCAGGAAATAATGGGAGGTGGTCACTAAGCGGAGTACGCCTTGAGCATATATACGTAACAGTTGAATATCTCAACATACATAAAGGCTATTCCGTCAATGAAATATGTCAGGCGATACACCTGAACAGATCGTCGTATTACAAGTGGAAAAGCAGGAAGCAAAGTAAAAGCGAGCTTTTAAACCTACAGGTTACGGAATATGTAAAGGATTACTACGAGGAAAGCAATGGGGTTCTTGGATACAGGCAAATGTGTATCAATATTAACCGTGAGAAGATGGACGAGCTTCCCCACAAGGTTAACGTTAAAAGAGTACGTCGCATTATGCGAATTCTTGGACTTAGATCCGTTATTCGCAGAAAGCGTCCCGATTATATTAGATCTACACCTGAAATTACCGCAGAGAATGTCCTGAACAGAGATTTTAAGGCGACATCACCTTTAGAAAAGTGGCTTACCGACGTTACGGAATTTAAGTATTACGTTGGTACAGAGGTGAAGAAGCTTTATCTTTCTGCAATCCTCGACCTTTACGATAGGCGTATTATTGCATACAAGATAGGCGACAGTAACAACAATGCGCTTGTGTTTGAAACCTTCGACGAAGCTGTAAGGCTTTATCCCGAAGCGAAACCGATTTTTCATAGTGACAGAGGATTTCAGTATACCAACAAAACCTTTCATCAAAAGTTGGTTGATGCCGGTATGATACAGAGTATGTCCCGTGTCGGTAGATGTCTTGATAACGCTCCGATGGAAGGCTGGTGGGGGATCTTGAAATCCGAGATGTACTATCTTAAAAAGTTTACCGGTCGAGAAGAACTGGTTTCAGCTATTGACGATTACATACTCTTTTACAATACTCGCCGTTACCAAAAGCGGCTTAACTGCATGGCTCCGTGCGAGTTTTTTGCATCAATCGTCGCTTGACGAAAAATCTCCCCCTGCTGCGCAGCAGGGGGAGATAAAAGATATTTTTAATTGTAAATCTTTTTGTTTTTTACGCTGTCTACTTGACTGGGGGCACATTACCGAGCTTGGTAACGACCGCCGATACTTTATTTATTATTCTATTTCCACCAGAAAGACCTCTTCCCCTACAACCTCGTTTATTATCTCAGCCACCCTTGCAGCCTTCTCGCGTACGTTGTCACAGGGACGTACGAGATAGAAGCGCGGATGTGTGGAAT
>JBGVNP010000216.1:0-29890 GCA_045125655.1 Eubacteriales bacterium
CGCCGCCGCAGGGGACATTAGTCAAGTAGTTCCATAGTATTTTGCGAAACTTTTTGAAAATTATTCTAATATAATCAAGAAATATTTCTATGTGACCCCTTGGGCGGCAACTCAAGAGTATTTTGCTCATTCATTACCAATTCTATACCTTTTTCTTGCGCCATATTAACCAACTCAATTAAGTCGTCATTAAAGCTCCACTCGATTTCAAGACTTTTCGAGGAATATACGGTTATCTTTTTCACGAAAGTTTCCAAAATCTCACGATTGAGTTTTGTAAATTTTTTATGTTTTTTAAACAATTCAATAAATAGATTTTTTTCCATTTCTTTTGTTGTGGACACACTTTCGTCAACCTCTTTTAACCGGTTTTCAATTTGCAACATCCTACTGTCACACATAGCTCTTCCCTCTTCATACTGTTTACGAGTGATAGCCTCACACTTGAACTGTATATAGAGATTTTTCTTTTCTTCCCGTAGGTTCATCAACTGCTTATCCAACTCATCTTTTTGATTTTTTGTAAGCATTTTATCCGCTTGTTTATTTAGAGTTTTCATTACATTCTCTAATGAAACGTAGAAACGCAAGTATTGATTTAAGGCAATAATTATAATATCTGATAGAACAGAAACCTTTATCCTTTTTCGGCTGCAATATGCTTTTTCTTTTTTGAAGAACTTACAATAAAAAGCTTGATATGTAGAATATGACTTTTTTGAAGAAAGGGCCATAGCATGTCCACATTCGCCACAAAATACAAGTCCTAAATAAATGTTTTTAGCTTTAGTATCGCGAGTCGGCATTTTTTTCTTTTCGAGTAGTTCTTGAACTTTCTCAAAATCCTCTTTCGATATAATTGCCTCATGCGCATTTTCAAATCTTAACCAATCTTCTTTATTTACAGCCATAAACTTTTTCGCCTTATATGATATTTTTTTGCGTCTACCCTGAACTAACGTTCCCGTATATACTTCATCTTGTAAAATATTACGTACCGTTCCGCCGTTCCACATAATAAATTTATCGTTATTTGGGTTGTAAAGTTTCATCCCTCGACTGCGCTTATACAAGCAAGGTGTCAAAACTTCATTTATACTTAAATAAGATGCAATACTTGAAAACGTTTCTCCTTCTAAAAACTTTTTAAAAATCAGCTTAACTATTTCGGCAGCAACAGGATCAACAATTAACTTATGATGGTCTTTTGGCTCCTTATCATACCCATAAGGGGCAAAAGAGCCAAGAAACTCTCCTCTTTTTTGTCGAGTTAACCTTGCACTTTTTACTTTTTTAGATAAATCTCGGCTATATTCATCATTCATCAAATTCTTGAATTGAATAGAAATATTATTAACCGATTTGGGGTCCAAATACGAATCAACTTTGTCGTTAACTGATATAAATCTAATGCCATAGAATGGAAACACAACAAAAACAAGTTTTCCTGCTTCCTCATTATTTCTTGCTAATCTTGAAAGGTCTTTTATGATAATACAATTGATTTTTTTGTTCTCAAAATCATCTTTTAACCGCTTATACCCCGGACGTTCCATATTTGTTCCGCTAAAGCCATCGTCAATATAAAAATCTACGACTTCAATATCAGGATGAGCCGCCAAAAACTTATTGATTATCATTCGTTGCGTTTCAATACTGTAACTGTTTTTATCTTTTGTAAGTTCATCTTCGCGAGATAAGCGCAAATATACACCAGCCTGCCATTTTTTCTTAGTAGGCGTTACTTGTTGGGTGTATCGACTAATTCTACTCATACTACCCTCCTTGCCATTCTCATCTGTTTCACGATTTCAGCATTTTTGTACTGTTCCAAAGAAAATACAATCAAACGATTATTATACAAGTAGTCAATTATGGTTTCATACTCATCTCGGTATTTGAGATTAATTTCAATTCGATTATCCTCATAAACATATATATTTTCAATAAAAGCAATTACTACGTTTCTCGTCAAGTAGGGAATCTCCCCACAAGCTTTAAATGATTTTATGAACTCATTTTCAGGCGAAATACCTGTATCAACTTCTTCAATTTTATTTCGAATGCCAAGTATTTGAGTTTCTATATCCGCAATTTTAACTTCATATTGTCGTCTAAAAGTTTCATACTCATCTTTTTCGATTAAACCCGCCTTAAAGTCTGGGTACAACTCTGATTTCAATTTGATATATTTTTCTTTTTCGGCAATTGATTGAGCTAAATACTCTTCCATCCTTTTTGATGTTCGCTCTCTTTGCGGTGATTCGTTAATTGCCTTTAATAAAGGTTCTATCTCTAAGGCCATTTTACTATATGTTTGCAAAAAGGCTAAAACTGCATTTTCAACCTTCTCCGCATGGACAGTATGTTTCGAACATAAATTTTTTCCTCGGTTTTTATATGTAGAGCAAAAATAGTAGATAAATTCTTTTTTTCCACTATACATCTTTTTTCTTATCATACCTCGCTTGCAATCACCACACTTTATAAAACCAGATAAGACATTAAGCTGCTGCGTTTTAGGTGATATACGCGTATCTCTAAAAAGCAATTGTTGCACTGCTTCAAAATCATCTCTGGATATAATAGCCTCATGCGTATTGGGTACGATAATATAGTCTTCTTTAGCAACGGGGCGACATTTTTGAATACGATAACTGATATTATTCATTACGTTTTGTACGAGGTCGCCAACGTACATACGATTCGTCAGTATACGTCTAAGCGTCCGCATATTCCAAGTTGCGTCATCTCTGGCGCCATTACCTTTATACTTCGGATAAATTTGTTTTTTATATAACGCCGGCGGTAGAATGCCCATTTCATTTAGATATTTTACTATACCGCGAATACTTTCGCCACCAAGAAACATCTTGAAAATAAGTCTAACATTATCAGCCACTCGTTCGTCCACAATAAGCTTATGAACATTTTCCGGATGCTTTATGTAGCCATAGCAAGGATGCGAACCTATATATTCACCGTTTTCACGTCTTAAAGTCAACGCGCTTTTTACCTTGATAGATATATCCCTACAATATTCATCATTTATAAGGTTTTTAAACTTTGTAGAAATATTATCCAAAGAATCTGGATCCAAATAACTATCTACATTGTCATTCAAGCAAATAAAACGAGTTTGAAGATAGGGAAACAGAATCGTTAAATAGTTCCCGATTTCTATGGAGTTACGACCGAATCTTGATAAATCTTTTACAATAATACAATTTATCTTTTTCGACCGCAAATCGTTTTCCATATCTTTAAAGCGCGGTCTATCAAAGTTTGTTCCAGAATAACCATCGTCGATATAAATATCGTAAACTTTTATATCGGTATTTTTACGAACAAATTCTAAAAGCATTTCTCTTTGCGAAGAAATACTCTCACTTTCAAATTTATCGTCATCACGCGATAAACGCAAATAAAGACCAGCATTCCACATAATAGCGAGGTGCTGGTCTTTATTCTTTTGCTTTCTATTAGCCATAAACATTCACCTCAAATTGTCATTTGAAGTAAGTGCCTATGAATTTTAACAACATCATCATTATAGCACATTACTTCAAACAAATCAACCTCTTTTTAGTCACTATCGGCATTTTTTAATAAGTATTCCATCTTTTCTTGGAATGAATGGGAATTTTCCGAAAAAGCCACTTTAACTACCATATCTCCGACCTTAAAACAATATGGATTACCTATTAACGAGATAAACTGCAATACTCGTTCTTCTTTACTTTTGTTTGAATCAACTTTAACGTTTCGTATATCTTGTAAATTTTCTATATCACAATCTTTAATTGAAATACTTTTTAGCTTTTGTAAATAAGAATTGACTGCTTTCTTTTCAGCCACGTTATATCTTTTAACTTGTCCCATATACAGTCTCCTATTTTACAAAAATATTGCACGTTGAGAAAAGGCCAGTTCCTACGCTCACTCTGACCGCGTTTTTGCAGGTGTTGCTATGCAATCATTCTGCATAAGGCGAGCTCTTATCATCGCACACTATCTTATACTCCTGTATCCTTCCTAAGCCAACGCTATTCAGTTGTCAAAGACGGGATGTCTTCATAATTAAATACGAGTATATTTTTCAGATTTTCAACCCTTTCCTAAAAAATTTTTAATTTATTTTAAATTTATGTATATTTTTTATAATTCGGATGATTATATATTCTTCTAAATCCTCATCCAGCTTTCCCCTCCATTTAGAATTTGATTTTATTAAAGGTTCATAAATCTTCAAAATCATTAGTATTGCGTTTTCGTCGCCTGCTATGGCTTTCTGTAAAATATCAACAAAATCCATATTAATCCTCCAACATCTCTTTTAATGCAAAAAGTGCATCCTGCTTAATTTTTGAAACTCGTTGAACGCTTATCCCCAATTTTTTTGCAACTTCTTTTTGAGACATTCCTTCAACGTATAACAATAGCAAAACTCTTCTGCGCGTATTAGTCAAAAAAGCAAAAGCGCGGGAAATATCCTCCCGCTCAAACTCATATTCACCTTTATCTACGTTTTGTTTTATTGGAATCATCCTTATTTCATAAGATAGATTTCGATTATTCGACAATTCAGATAAAGGTATTTCCAACACACGGCTTCTATTTTCCCTTAAATAGTCAATCCGCGCCCGTTTCACCAAAGTTCTGAGCCAAGCGGTAAATCTAATTTTTATTTCCTCATCAAAGTCCATATAATTCATCACGTCAACCTCCGATTTTATTTTGAAAAATCAAAACAAACGGCGGTCCGCGAATAGTCGAAATATAAAGAAATATGTCGAATACATAATCAAAAAAGCGCTCAACGCCGATTTTATGCAATCGAATGCTGAACGCTTGATTTATGTATATAATTTTTAAGGCAAGATTATAGATAGAGTTGCAGTGACAATTGTGGCTGCAACTCTTAGCTACCCCACGTCTAATTTAGTTAAAAAATAGATATTTCTCCTATCGTCTCCCATAATAAGTAGCACCTCTTTCATACAACGCAATACGACTGAAGCATCCCTCAAAACCATATTGCAATCCAAGAGATACTCCTTGTCAAAAAGTTTCTACAACAAAAGCACTTTTACCCTTAAATTAGACAAATATATTATAACACTGTGCATATACCGTGTCACTACGGTTATGCCCGAAAAGATTGTCGTAATCGGTCTTTGATTGACGAAAAACATCAAAAACAAAAATAATAGGCAAGGATTTTCCTTGCCTATTACTCATCTTTGTTTATTCATCATATATTCCCAAACAAAATCATCCAAGCCTTTATATCGTGGATCCCACGTATAAGTCCCGAACTTCAAATTCATATCGTCCAGAAGACATAATAACGAATTAAACCCGTTTTGAACGTGGAAATTCGCACAAAAATCCATATCGAACGCGGTCATTACACGTTTCAATCCTTTTTCTTGCAACTTCTCCAACGTCTTTTGTAAGTGTGAGAGCGAATTAACGCCCGGAACAGATAAAACTGTTTCTCCCGTAAGCGCATGAATCACGTCCGCTTTCATCGGTCCTTCGGTAACAATTATATTTTCCCTTATAGGACCTGCAAGATGCGTCCATCCTTCCGCTCTACACCCGTCTTTTCTTTCACTGCTGGATACCCAGCGAAACTTTCTTCTATCCGTTTCATCTAATCGAACTTGCATCCCTTGAATACGTCCTTCAATATCCCTAACAGGAATCAAAATACCGCGTTTTTCTTGGGTAAAAGTCCAATTATCGTGTTTATCTCGATAGAATCCCGGTACGCCGGCTAAATACATCCCTTGCAAGTGGAGCTTGTTGGCTATTGCGGACATTCCCATATATGGTGTCGTTTTATAACCAAGGTTTTCCACCTCTTGTTCCGTAAATCCCCGTGCTAAAAGTTTTTGTTTATGGTCTTGTGACAGCGATAACATAGATAACAAAGCCGAATACGTTTCGTGCCGAGTATCCACGTCGGTAATCGGGCACTCCCGTATCGTTTCCGCATCTAAATGTATAGGCACGCTTCTTTGTTCCGGTTTATACCCTGAAATCGGCGCAGTTTTTTCCATTATGGCTTTATACGCTTTATTTCTGGATATTCCCGTATACAATGAATACAAATCCAATACACCACCGGAAACATTGCATCTTGGACACCTGAATACGTCCTTTACTAAATTGATATTCAAGTGTTTCTTATGTGGCTTATCATCACAACACGGACAAGCAACGTAATATGATAATTGTCCGCGTGCCGGACGCTCAATTCCAAGTATAGGAATGATATCCGTCATGTGATACATTTCCATTTCTGCCTCCTTTTTCGGGGACGAGTTTATCCCATCCCCGAACAACCTTTACTTCAATTATGCGGACTTTTGCATTTTGAGCGCGAATTCGCATATCAATTTTGCGGCTTCCACCGCATTTTCATCGCCCTGATATTTTCTTGCCATATAGTCCAAAGCCTTCGGGTCTTCCCTTAATAAATCGCCAAGAGTCATTCCCTTATACTTCGCCATAGGACAAGGCAATTCCATAGCTTTTTGAACCCTTTCTTCCAACGTCGGCTCTTTCTTTGTTTCGGGTTCCGTTATAGTAGCCGACTTATCTTCAGGAACTTCTTCCTTAATCGGTTTTGTTTTCTTTTCAGGCATTACCGTTTCTCCAGCGTTTTCACCAGAGACCTGCTCGTTATTACTAACGGCAAACTGTAACCCAAATCCAGCGTTTCTAAGCGCTACGCCTATTGCTGTCGTCTGCGCCCATTCAATCGCCGAAATATCAGGATTATCAGGGTTTTTGCCTTTGATGGCTGAACCTTCTGCCAAATAACATTCCACCGCATCTTTATAATGCGCGTAAATTTTAGCGGAAGCGATATACCTGTCGTCACTTCTTAAACTTTGTACGCTTACGGCTATTTTTCCGTCGGGATATTTCAGCTTAAACCATGCGATTTGCACCGAAACGGGAATAATCGTACGCACTTTCATAGTGTTCAAGTCGGTAAGTTCCAACGCGAACGGCGTCGGATCAAACCCTTCCACTTTATTGATTTGAGAGATTCTCTCAATCATAAGTTCTTTTTGATTCGAGTCTTGATTGCTCATAATTAACCTCCTTACAGTTTAATATAGGTGTTTCTGTATTGAATCCAAATGGGCAATACAGCGGTAATATGCTTTACAATTCGATTGCGATATTCGTCTTCGTTTTCGAAGCTGAACTTTTTGAATTTTCTTGCTCCGTCTTCAACAACACGCAAAAGTGAATCTTCTGCCGTTTCGCGTCTTTGCTCACCCTCCTCGTCCACTGTAGGACCAAGCGGATGTTCGCCGACAAGCAACGTCAAATAGGTTTTCGTAATATTATAATGAAAACCGATTTTTTGCTTATCCAGCGTAATCGGTGACAGCTTAGAAAAAGCACGCAAACTTTCCATAACGGAAATCCTATACTTCAATTCCTGTAAAATAGGCATTTTCGTAAGCGGTAATTTCCCCGCTTCGAGCTGCTGGTCAAGTTCTTTTACCTGTTCTTGGTATTGTTCCATAATAGTCATAATTTTTTCTCCTATGATTTAATAATTTCTTTTAATTTCCGCGCAAGACAAGTCCCGCGCTTTTCCGTATCCGTTCGCTTAATCGCAATACATTGCGCCTTTCGTTCGCCAACAATAATTACCTTTTGCTTTCCACGCGTAATTGCCGTGTAAATCAAAGGTCGAGTCAGCATAATATGATGTGCGCTTTGGATGTTGATAATAACGGACGCATACTCCGAACCTTGTGATTTGTGTACGGTTGACGCATAGCCCAAATCGACCATATCCATATCTTGAGCGTCGTAGGTTTTCTTTCTATCGTCGCCAAAATCAATTTCTACGGCCACTTCATTTCCCATGTGAGAAATGCGCTCTACGTAACCGATATCCCCGTTATTCACGTCTTCGTGATTCTTGATTTGCATAACCTTATCACCAACGCGAAACGTCTTCTTTCCTACCGTCACTTCTTGCTTGCCAAACTGTTTTGGATTGATTTCGTCTTGGATAAGCACGTTCAATGCATTTACGCCCGTATCCGTTTTTTGACGGTACGGCGTTAACAGCGCCACGCTATCCACTCCGTATTTTTTTATCTCTTCCAAATATATTTTGACAATCGTTTGTGCCGATTCGCTAATATCGGGGGAGTCAATAAATTGAAAATCATCCCCGTACTCTAAATTCAAATTACCGTGCCGTATCAGTTTAGCATTGGTTGCAATCCTACTCCCTGACGTTTGTCTAAAAACTTTATCCAAACGCACAACGGGAACGACTTCGCTCGCAATGAGTTCACTAAGCACAGCACCTGGACCAACCGAGGGTAACTGATCGGAATCGCCGATTAAAATTAACTGTGCACCTTTCTTAACAGACTCAAACAGCATCTTTGCTAAATATATATCCAGCATTGAAACTTCGTCCACAAGTATCAGGTCCGCATCAATCTCATCCGCTCCGTCAAAAGCACCGTCGTCACCAGCAAACAAGCCTAAAAGCTTATGCACTGTCATAGACGGCCTGCCCGTTGACTGTTCCATTCGCCTTGCCGCTCTACCCGTGGGTGCACAACACGCGATAATAGAATCGGGATAATTCTTTGAATAGATATCCAAGATTGCCTTTTGAATTAAGGTTTTCCCTGTACCGGGACCGCCAGTTACGATAGATAATCCTTTCGTTAACGCCATTTTTACAGCGTCTCGTTGTTCCGGCGCCAACCGCAGTTTAAGTTTACGCTCTTCTTCATCCAGCTCCGCGTCTAAATCGGTATATTCTTTACCGTGTACGCTTTTAAGCTGTCTTTTTACAAGTAAGCTCAATGCGGATTCCGCTATCGCTGTTTTTTCACGGTAAGCAAACTCGTCATAACAAACAAGTTTTTTCTCGTGAACCAACTTTGCAGCGCGGTTTGCCACCATTTCTTCCGTCAGACGTTTTGTATCCAAAAGTTTCAAGCAAGCCTTTACAAAAGCGTGCTTTTCCATACATAAATGCCCTTTAGATTCCGCATCGGTTAAGGTATAAATCAGCGCAGCATCAACTCGTTCAACGGATAATTCGCTTACACCCATACTTTTTGCTATCTTGTCGGCGGTTAAAAAACCAATACCAGCAAGCTCGCATAACTGATACGGATGATTTTTTACGATATCCATTGTCTTGTTGCCGTACTCCAAATACAGTTTTACAGCGCGGTTTGCGGAAACACCGTGCGGCGTTAAAAACGCAACGACGTCTCTTGCTCCACGGTTCGCCAAATACGAATCGCGAATCTTCTCTAATTTCTTTTGGCTTATCCCAGAAATCGTCAACAGTTTTTCGGGTTCTTTATCCAAAACGTCCAGCGTTGTATCCCCAAACGTATCGTAAATACGCTTGGCAAGTGCTGGTCCGATTCCGCTAATTTGTCCCGAAGAAAGGTAGGAAATAATCCCTTCTTTAGACGGGATAATAACTTCATCATACGTTTCGACTTCAAACTGTAAACCGTGTTTTGAATTTTTACTCCACTTGCCCTGCATATCATACCGTATCTTATCCGACATCGGTAGACAATAGCCGACGGCTTTTATCTGAAAAACTCTGTTTCCAGAACCGTCAACCACTTTTTCGCAAGGGTTATAAAGTGCAACCATGTAATTTGCAATAGCACCGGGCTTTAAGCCGGGCGGATAGATGACGCGTTCAAATTCACATAACATACCCGCCTCCTATGCCATAGCAATATCTTTCACAACGCTTTCCGTCGGCATTCCCAATAACGGATTATCCGTATTGAGTTTTATGGAAAAACGCTGAGAACCACTCCCTGCAACAATCATCAGCACGTCGTTATAAATCTCTTTGTTAAAGACGGTGATTTGTTTATCGTGCAAGGCAGCATGCTCAATCTCACCTTTCATCCCTTCACTGATTTTATTCCCACACACGAAAAGCTCGTCGCTCACCGTTAAGACGTCAAGACCAAGCTTTAACGCAAGGTCACGTTCAAAAGGAATATCATCGTTAAAGACGTAAGGCAGGTATGCGTGCAACGCCATAGCTCTTTTCTGAAACTTATCGGTTGCATATTGCATATATTTTCGAGCCGCCTGCATATTAACCTCCAAACCCTGCGAAGTATTAGAACGAAGCGGAGAGCAGATATAAATCCGCTCCCCCTTGTCCATTTTGTTTACGCAAGGCGATTGATTGAATGTTTTAGTATTCATAATCCTATCTCCTGTTTTAGATAGCTGCAACAGATACCTTGAGTTTTCTACTATGCGTTGTTTTTTGAACGTCATCGAAAACCGTTGGATATATTTCTTTCAGCTTATCCTTATCCGTTGTTGTTTTAGATTTTGTTACGAAATCGATTAAAAGTTTATCCGACGTTGTTTCCAAAACGCCGTACTCGTGTTCCTTCATCAATTCCGCGATTCGCACCGAATGCGCTTCTACCTCCTTTTCTAATTTCCTTGCTAAAGAATTGTGTTCAGAGATTTCCCCCTGCAACTGAGCAATTCTTCTCAAATCGGCTTCATACTCTTTCGGAAACTCAATAGTAGGAAGACCAGGAATACTGTTCCCATATATCCTTGCTAAAGATTCCAAAGCCAATTTTGGTGCTACGTCCTGCATCGTAGGCGGTTTGTCGTTTTCCAAGCTCCAAATAAACTCATCCAGTTTTTCAAAGATAATATCTTCCTTTGCTTTATCCCGAACAAGACTCGGCGTTGCCAAATCCGTCTCCGGATTATTCCCCCAAACAGCAGAGAACGCTCCAAAATTCAAATCGGAAACAGCCAAATAAAATCTTAATTGAAACTCGTAATACAACGGATAAGCGCCAAGCGCCCATGCATCCGCTTTATGATACGACGTACTTTTACATTCCAGTATACCTTGCTCACCATTTGATTTGCGAATAAGTCGTCTATCAAAGTTCGCAAGTGCATACGGATGGTCGGCGTGTTGGTAAAGGTTCGTGTCTTCATAGACGGTATCCCCAGTCTTTTCTGCATACAACTGCGCTGCAATCGGTTCAAGTAAATGTCCCATCATGAGCTGTTTGTCGTTTGCTTTTACCGGCGGAGCCATCAAACCTTTCTTAATACGCCAAAGTTCCAACGGCGTTGTCCAAGGCGATACGCCAAAGATTGCCGCTACGTCACTACCGCCAACAGTATAAGGAATATCCCCTTTCGGGCCGTGCATTCTACACGCCAACCAAGTTTTCCTATCCATACCTGCGGTATCACATAAGATAATAGGCGCACTCATCAGTACTCTACCCCCTTTGCCAAATCGTACTCAGCCCAATTTAAGTTCAATGCTCTCGCCATGCTTTCCTGCACTGCCAAGATTTTGCTCTCAGGGGCTTTATCCGCTTTCAAAAGATAAGGTATTTCCTGCATTCCCATAAACACGTCGTGCGCCGTAGCAGGACCGTCCCCAAACGCCATTTCAAACATCGCAATTGCTTCTACCGCCTCTTTTTTAGGCATTACAAGCTTTTTGCAAATACGTGTCATAGCATTTATAGGATAATCCAACTGAATATCCAACAGTTTTTGGAGCTTTTTGATGTTATCGCCAAACTGCGCAAACAGTTGATCCAGAGCTTCTTCAAAATCCACCACTTTCATCTGCCGTCTATGGTCTACCGCCAAACAGCTTCCGATATGGATAGGGTTTTGATCGCCCATAAGCAGCGCCGCCACTTTCGCCGACGCCATACCAGTATCCGAAGTTATGAACTGAATACCGGGAACGAGATTCTTCGCAACCGACGTTTTCCCATGCAGCGCGAGCGTTCTCGAATACGTGCCCAACAAATCTTCCTTCTGCTTAGGCATACTCCAAGTTGCGCCCGAAATCGAATAATCGCTATACCCTTCTTTGAACTCATTTCCAGGGAAGCGTTCATCAAGCTTCGATTGCAACGTTTCTAACAGCTCGTCAATCGGTAATACGGAATAATCACGTTCATCCCCCGAATGCACAGCCGTTGCTTTCTCACCCCTTAATAAGACCAAGGCACGTTGTTCTTTATGCACGTTAAAACACGCATTCAAGATATCCGCCAAATCTTTTCTGGGGAGTTTGGGAAGAGCTGTTCCGTTGATTTTAGCTCTATCCAATAGACTTTTGTAGGCGGTAGTTCTAAGCGGATATAAACTCCCGTTCAAGCGTAATGCTAAACCGAGATTTTCCGCCGTGTCTTCTACCGCTTCCTCACTTACGCCTTCTGCAAACATATCCATATTTGCAAAGGCCTCCGACCTTCTGTCGAGCGGTTCAACGCCTAATTCTTTAATCGGGCATTGCGTCCACTCGCTGTTCTGGCTCAATTCCTTATGATACCCAAGCATCATAGGAAACGAGTCAAATGTTGTGCTGTAACTGTCCACACATCTGCTGTTGTTTTGCATATATCTATGCTCCTTTGTATTTTATTTGACGGACTCACACCGTCTTGATTTTGTAATAAAAAAGGCGTCGCTCTGTGGCAACGCATGATAACATAGTTGGCATAAAACCAAACAATAAAACAAATAAATGGTTATAAAAGCTTTCGCTTATATACAAATGGAATCATAGACAAGAAGGTAATTTAGTCGTTACGTTTATTCGCCTTAAAAAGCGCCATTACGATTACCCCTAAATTTCCACCCAGAATAAATCCGAGCATAAAATATAAGAAACCCATAATTACCTCCATATCTAATTTTTAGTCAAAGCGACCTATTAGCCGCCGTTTTCCGCTTCCTGATACCCAAACTCAGGGACGATTTCCGTTATCATTGATAAATACTTACACAAGATACTTTCCAGCTTTTCCTTCGTCATCGTTTTATCAATCTCGGTTAATCCCCAAGGATAAATCGGTTCGTAAAGAAGAAAATCTTGGTCACTGAAATTATTACAAGCCGTAAAATCTACGCCTTCCGTCTCTAAAATCACCATTCTTAATATGGCTGCAAGGTGACATCCGTCGTTTTCATCATACTCGTAATAATCCTCAATAGTAGGACTTTTAATGTGATTCTCTTCAAACCAGTTCTTAAAATCTTCCTTTGCCAAAGGCGCAAGCGCTATGAGATTTTGCAACGCTTCCAAAGATTTTACCTTAATATTATCCGTTCTAACGCCGTAACCGTACGTAATCCAAGTATGATAACTCATACGTCTTCATCCTCCCCAAACAGTTTCGGATCTTCACCGTATATCATCTCGACTTTTTCCGTTTCCGCGTTCCACGAACTCAAATAAGAATGTTCTTTGTCTACCTCTTCATCTTCCAGCGCCTCCATGAACGCCTTTTTATCCTCTTCGGTAATTGGTGCCTTAAAACAGGATAACGACGCCCCGTGGTTCTTAATTGCGAATTTCGCACAACCAAAACCAGCTACGTCTTCTTCCGTATACTGCACCTTACCTTTTTCGTCATAAATAACGTGACCGTTATCATCACGAACGAGTTCTACTTTACCATGTTTTCCACAACGTTTACATACCCAGTATTCTTCACAGGATTTATAGTAATAGTCCGTAAACATAGTTCCACCGCATTGAGGACAAGCTACATAATCCATTACAGAACCCATATCATTTGTCCTCCCTTGCAACCCATAAGATTTCTTCCTTGACTTGTTCAAGAGAATCTAAAACTTCTTTAATGGCGATAAGTATATCGTCGTCTACGATATTATCGACAATCATTCCAAGGTCAACAAATTCCATTTTACCCGTTTTCTTATCCAACACGTAACCGTCATATTCAATCCAGTTATTATTGTCTAATTTAAGCAGGTTCTTCTCCAAAGCTTCTTTCAACTGCTTATCCGTGGTCAAATACGGATACATATTGTCTTCAAAAGCTCCGGTGTTAGACTTGTCCTTAGAATAAGCAAGTTCTTCGCCGTGTTCGTCATACAACGTAGCTCTTACGTCGCCGTATGCGTTCAACTCAATGGCAAATTCTTTTGATACGATAATTTCCGCTACCGTTCCACCGTGCCATAAACAATTTAAGCGCTGATGGTGAAACCAGTCTTGGTGGAACTTGAGTTTTACGCCAAGGCGTTTTGCTTTGCAAAATAGTTTTTGACACTTCTTTCGATATTGTTTCTTCGTCATAGCGCTACTCCTTTTTGGTGTGCTTTGCTATCAAATCAGAAGCAACTTCCGAAACTGCTTGCCAATAACTATCCCAATAGAACTCATCGTCCGCAAGTTTTTTTCCAATACGTTCCGACAACGTTTCATCGTTAATAACCGCGCTGTATTGTGTGTCCGTCATTTCACCTGTTTCTTCCCACTGCTCGATTTGCTCGATAAGATTCTCGCGGCGTTCTATAGCAATTACCTTTTCCGTCAACGACTTCAAATACGATTCCGACATTGCAAGCGAAAGCTCAACGATACGGATATTGTAATGGTCGTCGTTATAAAAACCATCCAAATATATCTCGTACCAATCGTTGCCTTCATCAACTTGCATAGACTCATTGTTTTGGTATGACGAAATGCTTCCGTCTTCTGCTTCTTGATAAAGCCGATAACGTAAGAACATAAAAGCGGATTCTATATTCGTAAACGCCATAGAATTCACTTCTTGCCCGTCGCCGTCATAACTCCAATCTTCTTGCAAAAGATAGATTTTTCCGAAGTTTTCCTTACCATCGCAATGTCCTTCTCGAATCGGAACAAGCATCGACGGCGCCATAATGATACCGTCAAGAGCATAATACTCCGAGTCAAACTCTTTTTGCAATCTCTCTTTATCCGCCTGCAATACAGGTTCGTAAAAATCGCAATAGATTTCAGGTTCGGGATTATCCGTTTCCTTATCCGCATCCGTACGTATTTCTTTAATAATACCAATCAAGCCGTAATAGCTCGATTCCGTCGCATATACATCTTCGCCTACAATATACTTTTTGCCTTCATAGTCAAAGGCTTCACCTTGTTTGTTTATTATCATTTGTAATTCTCCTTGTTAACTCAAACTTTTCTTTGAAAATCTCGGCAAAAACCGATCGTCAAAACTTCCCGTTTCCTTATGGAAATGCTGAGGTATTTGCGTAAAATCATGCAAAAAATCGAAATCACTGCCGTTTAACATGGCTTGCAAATCCAAGTCGTAATGCTTGTTTGCCATCACCATAAACGCGCAAGCTACCGTTCTGTCCATATTCAGGACTTTCAGTTTCTCTGCTCTATCTACAATTTGCTCAATGAGCATAGAAGTTTGGGCTATTTCTTCTAATAATTCTTTATTTAACATAAAATTCCTCCTGTTAATTATTTAAGGGCGGAAGAATATCCCGCCCTTATTGTTTACTCTGCCAGTCCAAAGAACTCAGCGTTTTCACATTCCGCTTCGCTGTATTCTTTGCAAGTGGCTTCACCTTGCTTACCGATAAGCACTCCACCGAAATACATTCCCGGTTCCCAGTAGTTCATTTTGAATTCAAGCTTAGGAAAAGCTTGAACGACTTTTTCAAACCAACGGAACGGTGGATTCCACGCCGTACTGAAATATAAATGGATTTGCTCATCTCCTTCCCAAGTAATACGTTTTTTTGTAATTTTTTGGTGATCGATATCCCATTTCGTACCCCAGTTTGCTATATTCCAGTTAAATCCGTCAATCGGAAATACGTCTTCGCCTGTTTTCCTCGCTTTTTCCATTAACTCTTCGGATACTTTTTTGCCTCCGTCATAGCCGATTTTAACTACTTTTTTTGGCGTTCTTACCATTGCATTGAAACAAAAATACTTTACTTTTTTAGAACGTTGCCTTTTCTCGCCCTTTAATTGAGGCGGGTATTGCGCGGGATAACCCATATTCTTTTTGATAAAGAGTTTCAGTTGTTCTTTCGTGCCTTTGATTAAAAGACAATTTTCACACCAATTCGGCATATTTACCTCCTTAGAAGTGATAATCGAACATTACCATCGCCCATTTATCAGGCTCTTGTTTGATGTGTTCAATATCTTCTGGATAAATCCGCGCCGAACTATCAGCGGTACTATAAATGTAAGAATCGCAATTATAGTCACCATGTACAAGTTTCGCAATTTTCAACAAGGCAAAAGACAAAAATCCGCTTGAAATATTCGTTTCTTCGGAAGGTTGTGTATCTCCCATAAGAATAGAAACAATCTGTTCAAGGTCTGTTCCCATCTTCTCTTTCAATTCCTTCAAATACGTATTTAATTCAAGTTTTTGACTGCTTACTGCTTCGTTTATCTCAGCAATAAACCAATCGATATCATCTTGAGCAAAATACACCTGCTTAGGATACTCATCCGACCAACGCCCTGCATTTTCGGTTTCTCTCCAATCATAAACGGGACCCCAATAGTCTTCCGTTTCATTCTCGGCAATGGAGCGTGCCTCACTTATACGTTCTTCTTCAGGAACGTTAAAATCAAACCCTTTTTCCTTATAAACAAGCACTTTATTCAATACATGCATAAACTGCCTCCTTATATATGGATATCGACGCCCACTAAAACGTCATCAGGATTTAATCCGTCAAGATACATGTCCACTTCTTTTTGCCAGATTATCTCAGGGCGGTCGTGTCCTTTCTCTTCAGCCGTAGTATAACACCAACGTTCGTTGTACGAACCTTCGTAGAAATACCCATAACAAATAGACGGATATTTCACTTCAGGCGATATTCCCTTTCTTTCCAAAAATGCTTCTAAAGTATCTCCGTCGCAATACTCCATACCGTTCCAAGAACGAATACCGTCGCTACACAACGTGCAATACGATTTTTCAGGAAGCACCTTTTCAGCAAACCATTTCTTGTACTTCTCATACGATTCTACTAAGCGGTCTTTTTTAAGTTTCAACATCAAATCCCACTCAATATCTTTCATACGAGCGCCCGCAACCCACTTATAACCTTTAGGTGCATAGGGTCCATCCTCACGCTTTTTATCGCAAAGATAAACTTCTACACAAGAATCCTTTACCAAAAGGCAATCAAACCAGCGTCCGCCAATTGCATACCAGTCGTAAACCGTGTCAGGATTGCAATAATAACCATAAGCCTTGTTCTTCTCGTCGTAGTTTACATGTCTTCCGTTTTCGGCATAATCCTCGAACGACTTATAAGCCTTTTTGTTAGGATAGTTTGGATACGCTTTCATTTTTTTCGCAAGTTTCGTGCGAAGTTCTCGGCGTTTTCCCTTACCTACGTACTCGTACACTTTTTTGTCGCGTACTACAAACTGATGTCCATCTAAGGAATAGAAATTTCTCTTAAACCTACCATCAGGTGTTTTATAAAAATCATCTTTTCCATTTTCATATTCCTGTTTGATTTCTTCAGTCATATCAAAAAATTCTTGATAATCCTCGGAATCTTGTCCAAACGGAGCGAGCGTTTCATCCACGGCATCGCTTACCAATCGGCCAAACGTCGTTTTGCGTTCAAACAAACACTCCAAATAGATATCCTTCATTATCTTTTCTTGGGCATCGTCTTCACGCAAGTCCACAATGGCTTGTTCTACTTTTTTATTTTCTTCTAAATCTTCTACATACGGCGGAATTTCCACCGCTACAAACGTTAAATAATGCATACTTTTTTCTCCTTAGTGTATCGATAAATCCCTACTATGGGACCTTTTTTGTATTTTGCGTTCTCTTCTACGATTTCATAGTCTTCCTCTTCGAAAGTGCCGTTGCATCCGCATAAACAGAACAACGTTTTATCCTTTCTTACGATTCCGTAATTTAAATCGATATAAGAGTCTTCCAGTAAATTCTTGAATATAACCATACTTCCCTCCTAAATAAAGAGAATCGTATAACCGCAACGGTTGTCTTTCCAATCCAAGAGTTCGTAAACAGGATAACATCCGTCTCCCAATCCAGAACTTGAAAAAACACCGTTACAACGTAATTCGTTGTCTTTCTTGGCTTCGTAGACGAACTTGAAATCATCCAGCGTTTCGCAAATCTTTCGCCACTGGTCAAAATCATAATCGGGCTTGTTTTCAAAAAATCCTGCAAGCCCTGCATCCACACCAATCTCTCCAACTAATTTACCAATCCTCGCTCTGCTTTTAGCGGAAACGTTGATTATACTCAATTGTGTTACTCGATTACCGCCGTCCTTAATTTTACGAATATACGCTTTATAGATGTATTCGCCGGGAACAATATCCACTTTCATCCTACACCAAACGTTCTTATCGTAACCAGGGTCGGTAATGTCCAACTGCGTCGTTTCAAAAACGACCGTGCCTTTTTTTATAATCATAATATTTCTCCTTGGTTAAAATAGAAAAGGCGCAAGCACTTGCCTACGCCTTTCAACTCATACACGGATATGCCGTTTTACAACCGCGGTAAGTTTCGTCGGTAATTGATTAAGGTCGGTAATATCCAAAAAGGAATCCCCGTAAATCCTTTCAATACTCGGCTTATCATCCCCGATTGCCGCTGCGACAAAGGTAATACCTTTCCGTGTATATTCCTGTTTAATACCACGCAAATCTTCTTCAGCCGCCGAACCCGAATACCCGTAATCCGCCGGTTGCCCATCCGAAACCAAAATTAAAAGCTTTGCTTGTTCTGGTCTTTTCAAGAGCTTTTCCGCAACGAAACGAAGCGCTGCTCCATCCCTATTGCTATCACGGGCTTGGATATCCATAATTCGGTATCTATCCAGATTATCTATGCTGTCAAACTCTGCATACGAATATAATTCTACCACCGATTTTCCTGTCGGATAGCTCGTGGAATGCCCGTAGACTGTTACAGGAACCCCTAAACTATCGCAAAAATCGTATAAAATCAAAGCAGCCGCACGTGCATACGTCGCACGATCGCCACAATACATAGAGCCGGACTCGTCAACTAATAACCCGACCGCCAATTCAATTTTGCTCGGTAAATTATTCTTATAAAACACCTTACCGTCGTTACGGTGCAAGCCGTGCGAATCCAAGCGTCTTCCAAATAATAAATTCGTCTGCTTAGAACCACGTTGGCTTTCTTTAAGTTGTTTTTCAATACTTCTTTGCAACTGTTTGGAAATAGTGATGAGCGGAGCGGATATGCGCTGATATTGTTCGATTAGGTCTTCATCCACTTCCGAGATACGGTTTACACGTACCCTTACACCGGAGTGCACGTTGCCATAAGAAACGTTTTGCGCAAAATCATTCAATTCCGCCAAGCGTTCATCCTCTAAAGCCTCGCAAGTTGCTTTTTCTGCCATCGCATCTAAAACCCTTTCGATATCCGAAGCCGCTTTATCGTACTTTTCACGCTCATACTCGTCATTGTACTCCGTTTCGCCGTCGTCTGGGTTATACACGTTATCGGTATCATGATACGGTATGCGTCCGCCTTCTTCTGAAGTTACGTCCTGTTTTTTACCGCCACTACCGCCAGTCATCGAGAGTCCGCTTCCTTCAGCGCTATTTTCGCCTTCCGACTCGTCTTCCGATTCATCATTCGAACCGCCGGTTCCGTTAGCAGAATTAGAATCTTCATCCTCTTCGTCTTCGCCTTCAGCATTCTTTTTTGTGCTTGCACGTTTAGATGCTGTAGATTCGTCCTCTGTCTCCTCGCCAACGTTATCTCCAACGGACATCGTAGTGCCTTTACCAATTGTAGAACTCCCAATCAAGCCTTTTAATGCTTCATCGATTGCTTCTTCCAAGGAACCGCTACCGCCTGCACCGCCAGACGCGTCTTGCTTTTCTTTACAGTACTCACAAAAGCTTTTCATGTGCGGCCAACATTTAATAATAATTTTATTTACGGCGTTGTAGCGTTCACGACTGTTTCTTGCAAATAACGCTTTATCCAATACAGGTATCAATTCAAATACCGTCTGGATGCGATAATCCGCAAACGATTCGTCACCATACTTAATTTCTCCGAATTTGACGTAGGAAAGGATTACTTGAAGCAAACTCTCAAAAATATGAATCTTGCCTTCTGCTTCTTCTTCCTTGAGTTGCGTAACGGTATCCATTCTATTAAAATGTACTTCACGAAGCGTTTCCAAACCATACCCAAGCGTGCCGGGAAATCTGTTCAATACGCAGTTTTCGATATATCCGTCTTCGATAACGTTAAGGGTTTTCAATGCAATATTTTGTACTGCAAGTAAGTTCCTTTCGTCTTCTTTTACGTATTTCCAAAAATCCAGCTCGTTGAGCTCTTCTTGAGAATTGTCTGCTTCAGGTACTTGCGGATACCATTTTCCGTTCGCCAAATAGTTTGCGTACGTTTGCATCATAGGGAAATCCGTATAAAGTACGTGACCAAGTTCGTGCGCAAATAATCCGCTTACGATTTGATATCGGTTTTCTCTTCCTACTACGTCCGTTACGAGTTTATTGCCCGTATTGATTCTAATAAGAAAATCATCCGTATCTGCCACCATACCTAAATCCGGTTCCCAGAACAAACGCACTCTCACGCGACGATTATATTGATATCGCCGCGTTTGTGCATCTACAATATCCTCATAATGCCCCGCAAGTAGTCGGGACGTGAAGAATTGTTTATCGGTTATGCTGCTTCGTTTTTCATCTAAACGCTGCCTAACCAATTTGTGATTCACTCTTGCCATAAGAGTAATTTTATCCTCCTTGTATTATTTATGCTGTCTTTTTACGATACCGCTTTGAAAAGATAGGTTCTAAAACCGCTATTCGCAAAGCTTCACGGTCCGCTTCATCCGACGTTGCTTTGCTCACGATGGTGTATAATGCAGATTCGTAGATATCTCCCGTAATTTCTGCGCTTACAATCCAGTCGATTAAGCTTCGCATACCGATTGTACCGTCCGTTATACTCTTTTCTTTACAATACTTAGCCATATCGTTGACAACCTGTACCATTTGAGAAACTTGGAACTCGTCCGTTGCTCCCGTAACACTCATTGCACGTTGAACCATTACTTCGGGCGTAGGCAAGTCCACGTCGCAAACCATACTCATTCTGTCGATGATAGACTGATTAAGTCCACGACAGCCTTCATAGCTTACGTTCGTCGTGACGACGATTACCGTGTCGGGATGTCTTTCGATAATCTCACCCGTAGGCAAAGTTATCGAGCCTTCCTGCTCTAAAAGCGAGTTCAAACCAACAAGCACGCCGGGTTGCATTATCGTGGTCGGTTCTTGAATTTCCACAACGTAACCGTGTTTCAATGCTTTCAAGAAATCAGTTTCCACGTACCTAAACGTTTGCCCTTTGTTCTCTCCTTCCTTTTTTGGTGTGGATAACAATTTAATTTTATCCGTAACCAAATTCAAAACGAGCGCCATACAATCTTGCGTCGTTGCGTCTTGCTTTTCTTTTCCCGTTAATTTCAGATATACGCCCGAAGGATCGAACTCTATATCTTCCAAATCCGGCAAATTCATAAGCTTTGCAACGTTCTCATAATTGATTCCGCCCATTGCCTTTAATTCTTCACGTTCTTTATCCAGCTCAGCGTTTGCCGTCGAAACGTTCTCGGAATCAGGGAATATCTGACCGATAAAGTCAAAAATTTCCGTTCCAGCCGAACACGTATACTTCATGTACGGAAGTCCAAGCCCTGCCGCAATCGCTTTTGCACCCATTGTCTTACCCGTACCAGCTTCGCCACGCAATAAAAAGTTACGCATTTGCGTAGGTCTGCCAGTCGTTTTTTGAGCGTGATTACAAATATCCATTACTACCTGCGGTACGATATACCACTCGGGAAGTTTAGGAATCAGCGATTTCTCTAAAGCCGAAAATGCTCTCGTGTGGAAATTGTATTTCCCTTCAAACGCCGAAACGTCTATAATCTTTTTGGCTTTTTTAATCGTTCCTGCTTGCTTTAACTGCGCAAGGATATTGAACTCACCTGCTTGCACATTCTTCGGGGCAAATACACCCGAATCCAGTTGTGCCCTTGAAATTCTCGTTAAGTTCCCGGCCGCGTCGATATTGATTTTTAAATGCGCCGAACACGTTTCGTCCTTGATTCGACGATAAGCGTTATCGCATAATATCGCAGCTGCATTCGTCGAATCATCTAATTTTGAAAAGTCCGTCAAATAATGTGTAAAATAATTTTTGAAATTCTCTTCAAATTCCTTATCCGACATGAGTGCGGGAAACATTGCCATCATCACGGCTGCACCGTCTCTGTTTTTGGCGTTCATAATGTAATTTTCCAGCATTTTTGTGTTTTCATTATAAACACCTGCGCTTAAATTACCCGTATCGGCATCGTAAACAACCAAGTGGAACTCACCGGCGTTCGACGATGCATACTCAGCGACGCATTTTTCGTCTGCCGTCGTACCTACAGCGCCTCTTCCCGTACCAGACATGGCGGAACAAATAGCGTTTAACGCTTTAATCACCGTCATACTGAGCGTGGATTCCGTTTTATCGCCATAGACGGAAGAGACTTTTACTTTCCTCGGCGCTTTATCAAAAGGCGCGGGTAAACTCCTACTAAAATTAAATAAATTATTAACGTTAATACTCATTTGTAAATCCTTTCTGCTTATTGCAGTAATGTAATTTTTATTCCTTCCGGAACCATCTCAACAGCGCTAAGGTCCATTCGCTTGAGCTCTTCGCAAATGTTTGCCCAGCTCTCCTGAACGGGCAACTCTTCCGCCGTTAGTAAAATACTGTCCTTACCGTCCCCGATCGCGTTATTACAACGTTCGTTCAGTTCGGCAATGTGATTCTCCACCCAATCGAACGCCATCAGTTCGTAATTCACCTTCAAAGGCTCATCCGCTACTGCACTCGGTTCTTTTTCTTCGATAGGCTTAACTTGCTGTTCGTTTGTGTATGGCATTACCTCCAATCCTTGCACGAATAGATTTGTTATAAGCACCTTTACACGGCGATATCCCCCCGCTTTATTCAAGCGGATAAATACGTCTTCGCCATTTTGCAAGAGTTTTCTTACGTTCGGTCTTTCCCAAATCCACTGTGCGCCGGGATATTCTTGCTCTACGAGCTGAGATACCTTTGACGTCAGTACACCATATTCCAATTCAAACAATTCCTTGTCCGTTATAAGCTTTGATTCCTTTTCTTTGGGTTGTTCTGCTATCTTTTCTTCTGCTTCTTGCGGTTGTTTTCTGCAAGCGCGCACCACAAGCACTACAAGCAAAGCGATAATAGCAAGAATGGTAATCGGCCAAAACCGAAACATAAAACTAAGAAAAATTACCAAGCAAATAATAATAAAAGTGTCCTGCGCAAATCCTTTTACGTCACTAGGCTTTCGCATGTTCCACCTCCTTTATTGGCGGAAAGAACTCGCAGAAAACAAAGTTTTTTTCACACTCTATATGAGAGCAGATAAACTTTTCATCCACGCATTCTCTATCGCACAATATCATAGGCGCCGTTTCGTCTTCCAACTCTTTCACCATCCTTTGTTTTGGTACAAAGATATGAATTTGGTTTTCGGGCGAACAATTACTTCTCCTGACAATCACCACGGTCGGTTGTTTTTCGTCTACAAGCCGTCCATCGCCTATTTTATCGCCGATGACAGCATTGCCGAGAACCACTTCAGCTTTTCCCAACTTCGGATAAATTAGCGTATTTGTGAAGCTTTCCTTGTCGAAATACATCTTTACCTGGTATTGTCTTTTTACTTTCACCGCGTCGATAATTGCATTGAGCTCGTCTTCCGTAAGATACTCACGGGTTTTGGCTTTCAATACGTTTTTCAACTTGGCTTTTTTCTTTTCTAAGGGATAGCATCCAAAATGATTGTTTGTCATAAAACCTCCTTAAACGCAAAAAGGCGCACGATAACCGAAGTTACCGTACGCCATACGTTTTCTTTTGTAGGACTAACCCTTAGTTGTAGAAATCCCCAAACCCTTGATAACCTTCAAAGTTATCCGAGTCTTCAGGATTCTTCTTGCCCGAGGATTTACCTTTTGCTTTCGGCTTAGGTTGTTCCTCTTCCTCCTCGTCTTCGTCATCGTTTTTAGACTTCGAAGAATTGCTGCTTCCGCCGAACTGGTATTCGATATGCGTAAGAAGGATAACAGCCATACTCTTTTTGTTGCTGTTTTCGTCTTCCCACGTTTCGATGTCCAAATCGCCGGAAATTACTACGTTCGAACCTGCGCCGAGTTTCATCTTCTTCACGCGTTCAGCCATACCACCAAGTGCTTTAACGTTTACGTTAATCCATCTGGTGTTGTCCTCTTCACGCGAATCATACTTCTTCTCGCTGATCCTGAACATTGCGCAGTCGCCGTTCTTACTGAACTTGACCGCATCTGTGTCATTGTAACCTTTTGATACAATAACGTTTGCCGCTGATACTTTAATCATAAAGTTACTCCTTTGCAGGGGCCTTTTACTCCCTGCCATAAAAATTTATTATTCCTTCCGCTTTCACGGTTGAAACCACATTTAAAACTGCCGTTTATTCGGCTATACAATTGTTAACAAAGGATTTCCTTAAGAAATACCAAAAAAACATAAAAATAAACTGTTTAAGATGCCATCTTCTCTATTTCAATGGCGTAATATCCGCAAATCACTTGCTGATTTCCGTTCTCATATACCGAAGTGCGCGAGGATAAAAATATCGTAACGATATCTCCGACTTGCACTCTTTTCACCTGGTGCCGAACGGGTACTTTTACTATTCCCATTCCTACTGCAAGCACGACATTATGCGTGCGTTTCATAAATCTCGTTCGTTCTACTTCCAAGCATTCGCCTTGGATTACGATAACGTTGTTCGTTAGACAATCATACAATAATGTTCCTACGTTGATAAGAAAGAAAATCGCTGCCCCTAAACACGGAACAGCGAATAGAAAATCTCTTGCAACGAGTAATACGATTGTAAATAAAATTAGAAAGAGCAAACTTAATCCGCTTCGGATTAGCAGATGCTTTTTCATTGCATAAGGTAAACTTTTAAAGAATTCTTTCATAAGAAATTCCTCCAATTATATTAAAAAGATTTCTCTTTTTTTTAACAAACTCAGTACCGTGCTGATGATCTCATCCCTGCACAGCGCAACCGCCATAACATTCCTTAAAGGATTCCCGATAATAATCGGGCTTGGGTATAGAAGCCGTCTAATCGCTTCTTCATTCCCCTTCTTTAAACGCTCCGGCGTAGGAGCTGTTTTTTTCTCAAACAAAAATATCAGTTCTTCGATGCTTAGTCGCATCCCTTGGTATCGAAGCCATAACAAGACTTCTTTTTCACGCTTTTTATAAAACCAAGTGCGGCCTTTTTTCTTATAGACGCACAAAATACATTTTGTTAACGTAAGATACTGTTCTCGCCCCGTATCCATCTCACAAGCAATTGCCAGCCCTTCCTTTATTAAGAATAGGACTGCTTGTTCCTCTTCACTATCCATAGGTTCAACAAACCCAGTTAGTCCATTGAGCCATAGTCGGGACTGCAATTCATTCAATACCTGCCCACCGCCAAACCGGGAAACAAGTACCTGCTTTCGTCGTCGTTTGACAAGTTTTCCTTTTGAAATATATAGCATTGCACCTCCTTATCCGAGCATTGTCATCATAACCACACAGGTAGCAATAACAAGTCCCATTCCAAAAAGCAATAGCGCGACCTTTATAGGTGCATTACTTTTCGTTTTCTCTTCTTGCTTATTCTGGTCATCGGGCAAAACGTCGTTATAATACTCGTCTTGAACGTTAATAGGATTGACTTCATCTCTTGCAAGATCCATTTTACAAACCTCGCAAATGGAAACGGCGCCGTCTCTAAGAACAGCGCCGCAATGTGGACATTTTTTCATTGTCTTTGATACTCCTTTTAGCTTTATTTTATATAAAATAAAACGCCGTCTCAAAAGAATTTGAAACGCCGTCTATTTCGTCTGCTGATTACAATAATTTCATAATACCATTATAACATACTTGACTTGCATTTGTAAAGGCTTTTTCAAGCCGACTTTATGCCAATTCACTGCCAATTTTTATCTAAAACTAAAATATATCGTAAAGTTAAAAAAGTATTCTTCTAATTATTCTTTTGCGAATGCAAAAACGATTGTATCTAACAATTTTTTCATTCTTTGCCATTCGTTTGGATTAAATAATTCTTGTCCATTCTCAACTTTCTTGCGCAGTTCGTGAAATTTTTCCTTTATTTCGGTCTTTTGCGATATAGCGCCTTGGTATACGGCTTCTTCGCGTCCAGAGAGAGTCTTGATTTTCTTTCTGGCTTCCCATTCAATTGGTAAATACTCACCGTTATCTTGTATAAGTTTGTTTGGTAAATATAATTCAATGGAGCAGGCCTTACCAATAATATTATCTAATATTACCTTTCCGTTAGGTGCTATTGTTGGATATCTATGAAACATTTTATCTTCCGGATAAAGCAGAACTCTAAAATTATCCGGCAATTGTTTTATCTCATTTAAAAGACTGTACTTGCTTGAATATCCTTCTGCATCATTATCAAATATGGCAATAAATTTTGATTTTAATTTTGAAAAATAAAAAGTCTTTAAGTTCTTTATGACAAAGGATGTTCCACCATCTCTTTTTGCACCTTTTGCATCATCAAAATCCATAAAGTAAAATAGATCCGAAAGATGAGGATAAATATGCCGCATTGAAAACTCAAGTATGTCCTTATCACTTGTGCCTTCCACAAGTACAATAGTTTTTTCGACATCCTCCGTCGCTGAGATTGCTTTAGGTATACAATCTACTGCCCAGTACTGCAAGTTAGAAAAATCTAACAATATCTCATCAGAATCATTACACGTTTCCAAAATTAGCCTAAAAATATATCCAATATGTACATGTTCAGTATGCAAACCATAGAAAGATTCGGCATTCTCGTCTTTCAAAGCATAGTAGATGATTTTTTCGCATTCTGTGTTTATTGCTAAAGGTACGATCAAATCGCGTTGTCCTATATTTCCGTTTTCTAACTCATAGGACACTATTTTATGCATCGCATTCTTCCACTTTAAGAATGATACTCTTTTTTTACTTCGCGCCAAAGCTATTTCTTCGTGCTGCTCGTAATCAACGTGTACATGATTTAGAAACGGAGAATAATCTACCACTTGAAATAACTTATCATTAAAAATCTTTTTCAAATTAAGCACTCCAAATCCGCGAGCGTCCAGTCTTTCTTTAGCCTTTTTTACCGAAGTCTTATATACATATTGTGTATAAGTATCATCATCTTCGTCAGCTGGTTCAATTTTGCAGTTAGGAGTAATGCATAAATCTTTGTCTGAAAAAAATAAACCCACGATATCGGGATTCAGATAGTTCCGAAACCACGTAAGGGATAATTTTTTTATTGAAATGTCCGCATATTCACTCATATATATTTTCCTCTAATAATCATTATTTTACACACATATCATGTAATGCTATTCGTTGATCGTATAATTTACAATTTTCATTTTAAAGGACGAGATATCCGCCAATTTCTCTTCATCTACAAGCCGATATATCAGAAAAGCTTTTGGATTAGATGCTTTGATGTGCGTTGAAAAGCCATCATCTTTCTGGGCAAACAAGTTAATATCATAAAAACTTAAAATTAAAAAGAATATTTTTTATAGATTACCTCCAAAATTAGATTTTACGAAATAAGTACAATAACCCATTGGACTATACCTCCCAATAATTATATCATAAAACCCAAAAACAAACAAGCGTATATACTATCTTTTATTACTTTACATTTATATGACGTAATTACTTCTTCTTTTTTACGCAAATTTTAAAAAATTTTTTATTACATGGAAAAGAGAGCGTGATAAACACGCCCTCAACCATCTTTTTATTTAAACTCTAATACCATACCTTAAACTGATTACATTAAAACGCCGTTTCTTTGTCAATTGATTACAATTATTTAATTATATTATAACATAATTGCCTTTTGATTATAAAGATTTTTAAGCGTTTCTATATAAATTGCCTTTCAATTTTTAAATATAATATCAAAGGTTTTCATACTAGCCAATTAATTATTATACATATCTACCAACAGTTCCACCAACATACTGAGCTTGATTCCAGCTATGCTTTGTCGCAAAAATCCACCATCCAGTTTCCCATTCAATTACATATAATCCATTAATCGCACCAGTTGCACCATCTGCCACATTAGATGTATAGATAGTGCTGTTTGTACTTCTACCAGCTATGATTCCTAATTCAGGTGCTAAAGTTCTACTTTCACTTGGAAAGCCATTATAATCTACATCAACATTGGAAGCTACATCACAATAAGATATTGTTCCGCCTTCAGCATAACCAACGATTCCACCGACCGCACCATAATGTCCAGAGCTATATCCATCAGCCGTATCACTTTCAAATTCTTGATAGCACGAAACCCCAGACAAGGCTATTTCACAATGTGTAATAGTGCCGCCTTTGTTATGACCAACGATACCACCACCAAAACCAGTTGTAAGTTGGATTCCAGTTTCAAATACTTCACAGTATTCAACTCGTCCTGTATTATAGCCACAAATTGAACCTGAAATGGATTCTATGTATGGAGCAATATATGCAAACTGGAAGAATGAGCCAAGCACTTCACAATACGAAATAGTACCCGAATTTTTCGCTGCTATAAATCCACAATATATAGGCACATTAGAATATGTGGCCGTATATTTATAAAGCCCAAATGCTCCTTGCGAGATCCCAAGATTTTTTATAGTTCCTTTGTTTTCTTCAAACAATCCATAGTTTACTCTTGTTACGGTTGTATTTGATCCCGTCAAACCATATTGAATGGTTAAATCGTTAATCCAATAGTTATTTCCGTCAAAGGTACCAGTAAATGTAGAGATTGGCTCCCAATTTGTATCTTCAGGTTGTGTAATATTAGTTTTCATTATATAGTTATTGCTAGAATAAGAGCGAACAATACTATTCAACTGATTATATGTCCAAATCTCATAATACTTTGTTGTACTATCATAAAGTTGACTTCTATTTTTTTCTACCAACTCAAAATTTTTACTTGAAGTAACCGTATAATTTGTCCCTTGCTGATAATAAATGCTACCGCATTTTAATATAAAGCCTCCAAAATTTACATCCGGCAGAACAATCTCTTCACCTTTTATCGCTTTAATTGTTTCAAATTGCCCATCAATTGTCATATAATCTGTAGACAAATTATTCGCAGTGAAACTCAAGGTATACTCATATTCCCAATCAGCCGTCAAAATAATTTCCCCAAAACTTCCCGTAGGTATAGTAAATATGCGATTTCCCAATGGATCAAACCATCCCATAAAACGATATCCAGTTTTAGTTGCGTTATTTAAGACTATATCTATACATTCAGTATTGTACGATATCGGATTCTCTGTAGAGTTAATGCCCCCATCAAGAATATATTGTATATTATATTCTTCCAAATCCCATTTGGCGTACAATGTTGTAGGAGTATTTGTTTTGTCCCAATCACGCACCATATTTCCATCAGCGGTTGCGTACCGAGTACCCGTTCCGTTTACACCGTCATACCAGCCTGCAAAAATATATCCGTCGCGTTGCATATCTTCTTCCGAGTACAGTTCCGTTCTTGTTTTATATGGAAGCGTTATTGACTCTACCGTGAGCGTATCACACCCAGTATCAAATTGTATCATCTTCATCGTCGGTGTGCAATCTGCTGTTAAGGTTACATCCTGCGGAATACTCCATACATCGGCTCCCACACCACTACTATTTGTTAAAAGTTCCTCCCCATACTTCCAACCATTGAAAGTATAGTTGGAACTGGACGGCACAATAAAAGAAAAATTTTCTCCCACTGTTGCGTAAGTAATCCACGT
>JBGVNP010000217.1:0-6222 GCA_045125655.1 Eubacteriales bacterium
TCATCAAGCCAAGGTGCAAGTACCTCTGATAATTTAGTATAGTCATCAATCGTTATAAATTTAAAGTCTGATTTATATACGCTCTCATCATTTCCACCGCAGCCGTAGTCGTCACCCACAAATGCTACTTCACTGTGTTCAAATCCATTTTCCTTGCACCATAAATCAAGTGCATAATACTTATTGAATGGCTTGGGTGCCATGTCAAATGAGGAAGAACCACCAACGAATACGTTATAATCAGGGAACGCCGCACAAACCTCATCATAAATAGCACGACGTTTTTTTCTATCCGGATCAAATCTCAATTTGTCTTCATTTTTAGCTGTAGTTCCAAGTATGGGGAATGTCAAGCATCCTGAAGCATGATATTCAACATTATCACCCGAAAATTCAGTAAATCCGTATTTTTCTCTTAAACTATAAGCTATTTTTTCAACGCATTCGCGATCCTGACACACAACGCCATCGTCACGAACAATCTTAAGTTCTCCATTGTCATATTTGGCATATTGCATTCCGTAATTACCTATAACGTCAATGGGAAAACCGTCAAGCTGTTTGTGTATGCGCAAACAATTACCTGCTCCTACCATCAATAGCTTATATCGCTTTGCAAGATTTTCAAGCACTGCACGATTTTTATCATCTATAGGTGTTTTGTGTTGCGTTAAAGTTCCGTCAAGATCAAATGCAAATATCTTTATCATCTTTTTCTCCTAATTTATAATGTTGTGTTTTGGTTAAATTTGGGTATTTCTTGTTGTTACCACATTTGCACCTGTACTGAGAATATTCTCGATAACTACGTATCCTACCTGAGCATCTTTGGGAACACGTGAAAGGTTAATCTCCTTCATACACTCAAACAAAAGATCTTTTGGAATCGGCTTATCGGTCTTTACAGGCACCACTCCACCACCTTCAATCGGCGCTGTTGTTGTGAGTGTTCTCATAGGAGATGTAAATTCGGTCCCGGCATATTCAAGCCCTCTTTTGCAAGTATATCCTTCAACCGAAACGACCTTTTTATTATCATCAAGCTCAACCTTGAGCTGACATCCCTTTGGACATACAATACATGTTAATTCGCGTACCATACTTTCCTCCATCATTCTTCTATCGCGAAGAAAAGCGTATCTCCGCAAATTCCGTTAATCATCTCACTTGTGAGAGTTACAGTTTCCATCTCACCAGGAGCAACCTTGAGCTTTTTCCTGTTTACAAGGAGCTTTTCCCCGTCGCGAACAGTAATTCTTATGTCACGGTATACGTCCGAAACTCTGAAATACACCGTAACATCCTCATTTGCGCTTATTCTTTGAGGAACGGTATATCTCACCTTGCCGTCGGTAACAAGCTTAATGCTCTTGTCGGAAGATGTATTTCCCTTAATAAATTCGGCAGCGGCACGGCCTGCAATAGCCGCCTCCTCGGACACGTAGTCAACAAGATCGTGCACGTGAAGAACATTTCCACAAGCATAGACTCCGGGTATATTAGTCTGTCTATTTTGATCTACCACAGCTCCTCCTGTTATTCGGTCAAGAGGAATTGAAGCGCTCTTGGTAAGCTCATTTTCGGGAATAAGACCTACTGATAGAAGCAAAGTATCACATTCGATATATTGCTTGGTTTCTTCAATGGGCTTGCGTCTTTCATCCACCTTTGCGATGGTAACTCCCGTTACTCTTTCCTTGCCGTGAATTTCAACAACGGTGTGACTCAACAAAAGGGGAATATCAAAATCGTTAAGACATTGTTGGATATTGCGCGCAAGACCGCCGGAATAAGGCATAAGCTCACAAACCGCCTTAACCTCTGCGCCCTCAAGCGTCATTCTTCTTGCCATAATAAGTCCTATATCACCCGAACCAAGTATAACTACCTTTTTTCCGGGCATATATCCGTCCATATTGACAAATTTTTGAGCAGTTCCCGCAGTGAATACACCCGACGGACGAGTTCCCGCAATATTAAGAGCACCTTTTGGGCGTTCTCTGCATCCCATAGCAAGAATTATAGATTTTGCTTCAACAGTAAAAAGTCCATCCTCACTGTTCATAGCAGTCACAACCTTGTCAGGAGTAATATCAAGAACCATAGTGCCAAGCTTGAAGGTAATATTGCGCTCCCTTACCTGTTTCTCATATCGGTAAGCATATTCGGGACCTGTAAGCTCTTCCTTAAAGCGATGAAGTCCAAATCCGTTGTGAATACACTGACGAAGAATACCACCAAGACTTGTATCACGTTCAAGAATGAGAATATCTCTGATACCCGCATCGTATGCCGCAACTGCAGCGCTCATACCTGCAGGGCCACCGCCAACTATAACAAGATCAGCTTTCATAGTCATATCAGTTGTCCCCCTTTGTCTTACCGTAATTTATGATTGAATTAGAACCCGATTTGGTCACATTCTCAAACGGAACACCAAGTTCTCTTGCAATGATGGATACAACGATGGGTGAACAAAATCCACCCTGACATCTACCCATACCGCTTCTGGTCCTTCTCTTTATACCGTCAACGTCACGCGCACCGGGATTTCTATGTATGGCCTCGATTATCTCACCCTCTGTGATACCCTCGCAACGGCACACGATGCGTCCGTATTCAGGATGCTCCTTGATAATAGCATTTTTTTCTTCTTCATTAAGATTGTTAAAATAGTGAACGGGCTTGCGTGTTCCAACATAATTTTTATTCTTTTCTGAGATTGCACCCATATTGCAAAGAATTTCTTCAACATATTCTGCAATCGCAGGAGCTGATGAAAGGCCTGGGCTTTCAATGCCGCCAAGAGTAATTACTCCCTCTCTCTCCTTGATAATAAAATCTCCCTTGTCCCCTGCCGCACGTAGACCGCAGAAAGATGTTATAACCTTATTGAAGGGCAAATTTGAAACGTTTTCTGCGGATTTGGCAAACAATGTTGCAAAGCCCTCCATAGTTGTTGCATAGTCGTCTTTTTCTTCAATATTTACAGCCGTCGGACCTACGAGAAGATTACCGTCGACTGTGGGGGTAATCAATATTCCCTTACCCATCTTTGTGGGAGTATGGAAAATCGTTCTTTGTACAAAGGATCCGCATTCCTTGTCAAGCACCATATACTCACCGCGTCTTGCAGTGATCTTAAAGTCACGGTCTCCCGTCATTTCTGCAATATCGTCGGAATATGCACCCGCACTGTTTATGATATATTTTGCATTAACGGCGCGTCCGTCCGAGGACTTGATTTCATAACCGTCAGCGATTTTATCAATACCCGTCACTTCATAGTCAAGCATAAGCTCAACTCCGTTATCCATGGCATTACCGACAGCGGCAATACAAAGCTCGTAAGGACAAACGATTGCACTTGTTTCGGAAAGAAGCGCACACGAAAGCTCAGGATTGAGATTCTTCTCCAAACTGTGAAGTTCCTCTCGTTCCACGATGCGAAGTCCTTTGATACCAATGGCGATACCGTTGCGATAAAGCGCCTCGACCTCTGCTCTCTCATTTTCAAATGCGACAACAAGCGCCTGATTGTTATTATATTTTACACCAAGACGCTCGCAAGCCTTGGGCATAAGCTCCGAACCACGCTTATTCATACGTGCCTTAAGCGAACCTACCACAGGGTCAAAGCCGCCGTGAACTATGGCACTGTTTGCTTTGGTAGCCCCCATAGCAACGTCCCCTGCTTTTTCAAGCACACAAACTCTTACATTATATCTTGAAAGCGTTTCTGCAATCATACCGCCGACAACTCCGGCGCCGATAATAACTATATCGTACATTACCATTCTCCTTTTAAATAACCTTATTAGACGACAAAAAAGACGCGAGAAAAACACGGAGCAAAATCTCCGGTTTTTAACGCATCTCCAAATCTCATTGCGATATTAAATTTACATATTTATTATAACACAAATAATAATTTTGTCAATATATTATAAAAATTCATATTGACACAAATGCCATAATCTTTTATAATATTCGTAAAAGATATAGTAATATCGGAGGTAAGTATGCTTGATTTTGAAACCTATCCTATAATAGCCGCAATCAGAACAATGGAAGATTTTCTTATTGCAATAGATTCCGATATACAAACAGTATTTTTGCTCAGTGCAGAATTATCCCAAGTACCCGAATACTGTGAGCTTGCACATCGCAAAAACAAGATTTTATTTATTCACTTGGATTTTGTCAACGGACTCAGTAATGATGCTCATGGTGTAAAATATTTAGCTTCAATGGGAATTGACGGTATAATCAGTACAAGATCAAATGTGATTTCAGCCGCACACGAATGCGGACTTATGTCGGTACAACGATTTTTTATGATAGATTCTCGCTCGGTCGATACGGCGCTTGAAACTCTTTCAACCTCAAAAGCATCTATGATAGAGATTATGCCGGGCATCGCCTATAAAGCGATATCCAAGATAAAAAAACACATCAAAATTCCGATAATTGCGGGTGGACTTATAAATTCAAAGGATGAATGCTTTAGAGCTCTCAACGAGGGAGCATCTATGATCTCCACCGGTGAGCATTCCCTTTGGCAATAACATACGATAAAAAGCAGGCAGTGATATAATTCACTGCCTGCTTTTTATTAAATTAATACATCAATTTATCGACATCGTCAAGTGAATCAAATACAAAATCCGGTTTATCAGACATATCGGCTTTTTCAACATCTTCTTCTGTAGTCTCTCCCGACAAAACGAGCACGGACGTAACACCGAAATTCTTTCCAAGAGCAATATCGGTATACAGTCTATCACCGAAAATACACATTTCATCATTACCAAATCCGGTGAATTTTCCAATCATTTCGATGGTTTCCTTATATGGCTTTCCAAAATACGTGGGCACCTTCCCTGTTGATGCGGTTATAAGTGCCGCAATGGCACCGCTATCGGGAATAAATCCATCCTCTGTCGGACAGTTAAAATCCGGATGTGTAGAAATATACTCCGCGCTGTTTCTGATCAGTCGGCAAGCGATGTTAAGCTTTTCATATGTCAATGAAGTATCAAAGCTACTCACAACAATGTCAGCACTTGGGTTTTCTTCCCGATTAACAACCTTAACTCCCTTTCTTTTGTATTCTTCAACAAGCTCATCGGTTGCAACCATATATACTGTTTTTTCTTTTCTGTATGCAAGCAAAAACTCGCGCGTAACGTCACCCGATGTCATTATTTCATCTTCTCTTGGCTCAAAGCCGAGTCTTGCAAGCTTATTGAAATAAAAGCTTGATGTGTGTGATGCGTTGTTTGTAAAAAACAATACTTTTTTTCCGCTATTTCTCAAATTTTTAATAAATCGTTTAGCAAATTCAAACGGAATTCCTCCAAGATAAATAGTTCCGTCCATATCAAAAATATAAAGCTTTTTATTTTTTATAATCTCAATATCAGGATTTTTAAAATTCATATGTCACCTTTTAATTATTTGTTTTGAGAATTCAACACATCAACCAAAGCGTCGGTAGCTTTTTCTGCATACTCTTCAAACTTTCCTTTATCGCGCAAATAGAAAAGAATAGTATATCTATCTCTCATAATGAGCGCACGGTGAATACCGTCAATGATTATCTGACGATCCTTAACAGTCGCAGGTACGTTCATCTTCACGCAAAACTCCTCAACCGCATCAAAATACGGAAGGTATTTTGAAATCAATTCTTTAAGATGCTCATCATTCGTCTCTTGATAAAGCATTTTGTACATTATAGCCACAAGACGCGTACCTTCGCACACTTCAAGTCCATGAAGATGAGGATGATTTCCGTGCTCTATATCATAAAGCTCCCATGCGTGAGCAATTATGTGCTCGGAGCCCGATGCAGGACGCGAATTTCCTGTGTAAGCCATACCAAGACCTGTTACAAGAAATCCTTCCATAATATTCTTGACGCATTCTCTATCGCGCTTTGCCAACTCATATCCATTTTCAAGGCATTTATTGGTCGCCTCAATAACGTCTTTGGCGATTTTGTCACAGAAATATTCTCCTGAATAATCTCTTGCAAGCTCCCAGTCAAGAATACCTATATATTTACCAAACATATCGCCAATGCCTGCAAGCATCATCTCAAAAGGTGCATCCTTGAGAATATCGAGGTCTCCTATAATATATTTTGGGGTTGTACACTGAATAGTCGCCTTTGAGCCGTTGAACAAAAACGGTGTGCCTGCCGACGCATATCCGTCC
>JBGVNP010000218.1:0-1750 GCA_045125655.1 Eubacteriales bacterium
ATTTAGTCCAGTTATAGATTATGTGATTTTTTAGTGCATCTTTATGATGGATTTTTGAAGAAATGTTTCAAAAAACTTATGAAAAGCATTAAGATGGAACATTGCAAAATCCAGTAAATTCAAGGGATTACGACATATAAAATAAAAAATAAAAAAAATATAAAAAAGTGTTGACATTCATTGATTATGATGTTATACTAAATGAGCAAGTTACGGAGAGGTATCGAAGAGGCCATAACGAGGCGGTCTTGAAAACCGTTTGTCCGAAAGGACACGTGGGTTCGAATCCCACCCTCTCCGCTGTGTGAAGCCACCAAGATAATTGGTGGTTTTGTTTTTGCTAGGAAAGGTCTTGTGATAGAATGATAACATGACATGTGTTGATTGATAAAACGGTTGGCGGAATTTAGAAAGATGGATCCTTTCTAAGTATGTAATAGGGATTTTATCAAATGGCCTTTGATACAATATAATTATGATGGAGAAGTACCCAAGAGGCTGAAGGGGCTCCCCTGGAAAGGGAGTAGGTCGTTAATAGCGGCGCGAGGGTTCAAATCCCTCCTTCTCCGCTATGAAAAATAGTTATCGAGTATAGATAACTATTTTTTTGTTTGCTATAAAAGTGTTGTCAGTAGATATGTTTGGAGCAGATGACGAGTAGCTAGTCCTTTGGGGATTGTTGGGAGACATATCTGTTTGATAACCTAACCGTATGAGCAAGTATCCCTGTTTTGTGGATGGATTGCGAATTCGGGCAGCTGTATTAGAAGCTGACTTTCATATATCATGATCCGCGAGGATGGCAGTCCCAGAGTGCAGTAGCATTCAATCGATTTAGAAAACTCGAGGTGGTCACTAAGGTGTCAGGTTCTAGAGGATTAAATTCACATAGTAGTGTGTACGTTACTTTGTGCAAATGCATATTGGTGGGACGTCGTAGTGTATGAGTAAGTTTCATTCTTTTTGGCTGGGAGGTAAGCTTATTTAGCTGGTTCAACAGCTGAATTTCACTTATAGTATATTAGGGTGTTCGAATGATGGATAAAAAATTAAAAAAAGATTAAAAAAAGTGTTGACTTTCTAAAAAACTAATGATATACTAAACAAGTCGCTTGGGGCTGGCGGAAAACAAAGAAAGCCTTGAAAACCTTATAAATAAAGGATTGCGGCGATTAGAACATTGACAATTAAACAGTGAGACAACCTTGAAAATTCAAAAGAATTTCAAAGGAAAACATTTGATGTTTTCACGAACAAAAACCTTTAACAGTAAAGGATAAAAAAGCTAGCAAGTTTCTAGCAAGGTAACAAACTTTAATTTGAGAGTTTGATCCTGGCTCAGGATGAACGCTGGCGGCGTGCTTAACACATGCAAGTCGAACGAAGCAATTTATCTAGATCCCTTCGGGGTGACGGATTTATTGACTGAGTGGCGGACGGGTGAGTAACGCGTGGGTAACCTGCCTTATACAGGGGGATAACAGTTAGAAATGACTGCTAATACCGCATAACCCGCTAGTGTCGCATGACACAGACGGAAAAGATTTATCGGTATAAGATGGACCCGCGTCTGATTAGCTGGTTGGTGAGGTAACGGCTCACCAAGGCGACGATCAGTAGCCGGCTTGAGAGAGTGAACGGCCACATTGGGACTGAGACACGGCCCAAACTCCTACGGGAGGCAGCAGTGGGGAATATTGCACAATGGGGGAAACCCTGATGCAGCGACGCCGCGTGAGTGAAGAAGTAT
>JBGVNP010000219.1:0-5466 GCA_045125655.1 Eubacteriales bacterium
CCGCCACCGCCACCGCCACCGCCACCGCCACCGCCACCGCCACCGCCACCGCCACCGCCACCGCCACCGCCACCGCCACCGCCACCGCCACCGCACAACGTGAGGTGCGATGGGGGGGCGGAAAGTGTTTCACGTGAAACAAAATTCAATAAAACACGATAAAAATTGACAAAAAGTCCTAAAATGTTTCACGTGAAACAAAAAATCGACCTAAAATACCAAAATGTTTCACGTGAAACAAAAAATATTTAGAAAATATCAAAAATAAAATCGATATACTATTGCTTTTTTTGGTGCTATGTGATATAATGATAATGTCTATTTATGGGTTTAAAATGGTTTTTGAACCCAGAATAAGCATAAATTATTAAAAACACATCAAAATATACAAATGGAGGCATAAAATGGCAAAAATTATTGCTTTCGCCAACCAAAAAGGTGGCGTAGGAAAAACGACCTCTGCCGTAAATATTGCCGCATCCCTTGGATTACTTGGTAAAAAGACGCTTCTTGTTGACCTTGACCCTCAGGGCAATGCGACGAGTGGTGTTGGGATTCCCAAAAGATCGCTCAAGGGCACGGTAAAAGAGGTTTTGACGGGTGAAATTGATATAAAAACGGTAGTTTTGCCCACAAATTACAAAAATCTTTCGATAATTCCGACAAACGTATCTCTTTCGGGCGCGGAATTTGATCTTTATAATGATGAAGGAAGTGAGTACAATCTTAAAGATGCACTCAAGGTGCTCTCTGATGAATATGACTACATAATTATCGACTGCCCGCCCTCGCTCGGTATGCTCACAGTTAATGCATTTGTTGCAAGTGATGGTATTTTGGTGCCTATGCAAGCAGAATTTTATGCGGTTGAGGGCCTTTCACAGCTCATTTCCACAACAAAACGCGTTAAAAAGCTCTATAACGAGGATTTAAACATCGTCGGCATTCTGATTACAATGTACAATAAGCGCCTTTTGCTTTCAATGCAAGTTATGGACGAGCTTGAAAAGTATTATCCGGACAAGCTTTTCAACACTACAATTTCCCGTAACGTAAAGCTCTCTGAAGCGCCCGGATTTGGCAAACCTGTGTATTATCACGATAAACACTCAAAGGGTGCAAACGAATATCTTGAGGTTGCAAAAGAGCTTATCGCAAGAATTTGACCTTAAAAACGCGCAAAAACACCCATTTTTGATTAAAATTTAATTAAAATTCATTAAAAATTGCCCCCAAAGGCATGAAAGGAAATTAAAATGGCAAAAGCAAGAGGACTTGGAAAGAGTATTTTTGATACCTTTGACGATAATCTTATCGAAGCTAAAAAAGGTGCGGGCGAAATGCTCAAAATTTCCTCCGTAGAGCCCCGCCGCGATCAGCCGAGAAAGACCTTTGAGAGAGAGGCTCTTGAGGCGCTTGCTGAAAGCGTGCAGAAATACGGAGTTTTACAGCCCATTATAGTTAGACCCAATCAACTTATTGATGATACTTATGAAATAATCGCAGGTGAGCGCCGTTGGAGAGCTGCAAAGCTCGCAGGACTTGATGAGATTCCTGCGGTAATTCTTGATGGCGACGATCTTAAGATCGCACAGGTTGCGATTATTGAGAATATTCAAAGAGAGGATCTCAATCCCGTTGAAGAAGCCCTTGCATATCAAGGACTTATGGATAGATTCAATCTCACACAGGATCAGGTTTCAAAGCAGGTTGGCAAGAGCCGTTCTGCCATTGCAAACCTTCTTCGTTTGCTTGATCTTCCCGAAAACGTTCTTGAGATGCTCAAGAATGACGAGATCACGGCAGGTCATGCGCGTGCGCTTCTTGGACTCAATTCGGAGGATGATATGTCTGCACTTGCGCAGAAGATCGTTGAGAAGGAGCTTAGCGTTCGCGAGGTAGAGAATGCGGTTAAGAAGCTCAATGCGATCCCTGAGCTTAAAGAGATCGAAGATGCCGATGAGGTAAACACGACTGTTATGTCCCGTATCCATCTTCGTGAACTTGAGAAGAGAAGCCGCGAGACTCTTGGCAGAAAGGTGAAAATCACAAATACTCCCAAAAAGAGAGTAGTTGAGATTGCATTTGACTCCGACGAGGACCTTGAAACACTTCTTTTAAGAGTTTGCGGAGCAGAAATCTTTGAAAATATATAAGGAGAACGAACAAATGTTCGCAAATTGAAATGTTAAAGTTTAAAACACAAGTTAATAACGACTATATGCTCAAAGAAATTTGGAGAAGAATTGGTTCACAGTTCATTCTGGTTGCGGTAGTGGGCTTATTAGCTCTTGTTTATTCTTTTGGTCTGTTTATTCTGGTGGAAGTTGCTGCTGTTTTGGCAGGTGCATTTTCTTTGTATACTGCATATTCAAAGTTTAAGGATGCAACCATATCGATTGTTGATAATGAACTCCACATAGATTGCGGCCCGAAAAAGCAATGGGTTATCTGGGATGAACCACTTTCAAATTTCGAGTTTAAGCAAACAGATCAAGAAGCTGCCGCTAACGTTGGCACGATGAATATTAAAGGTTCTATCTTTTGCATAGGTGGAATTGAAAATTTTGTTGAATTTAAAGCAAATGTAATCGAGCATTGCGCTAAATAAATTAATTATATAAGGAGAAACAAAAAAATGCTTGACATTAAATATATAAAAGAGTGTCCCGATGAGGTCATCGCCCGTCTTGCTACAAAGGGCAAGGACGCAAAAGAGGAGATACAGCAGATCCTCGATCTTGACGCAAAGCGCAGAGCGCTTATTTCCGAAACAGAGGCTCTCAAGGCAGAGCAGAACAGAGTAAACAAGCTCATTCCTCAGTACAAAAAAGAGGGCAAGGACGTAAACGCGATCTTTGCTGAGATGAAGAAGCTCGGTGCACGCTCCAAGGAGATCGACGCGGAGCTTAAAGAGGTTGACGTACAGCTCCAGGGCGTGCTTCTCGGACTCCCCAATCTTCCCGACCGTGATCTTAAGCCCGGCGGAAAAGAGAACAACGAGCCCATTCGTTACTTCGGCGAGCCACACAAATTCGATTTCGAGCCCAAGAATCACGTTGATCTTTGCACCGATCTTGGTCTTATCGATTACGAGAGAGGAACAAAGCTCTCCGGCAGCGGCTTCTGGATCTATCGCGGTATGGGTGCGCGTCTTGAGTGGGCGCTTCTCAACTACTTTATCGATACACACTGGGCGGACGGCTACGAGCTTATTTTGCCCCCCCACATGCTTGAATACGAGTGCGGAGTAACTGCAGGTCAGTTCCCCAAGTTTGCTGACGAGGTGTTTAAGATCGCAAACCCTGTTGACGACCGTTCAAGATATATGCTTCCTACGGCTGAGGCGGCACTTGCATCGCTTTACAGAAACGAAATTCTCACCGAGGCAGACCTTCCCAAAAAGCTCTTCTCATACACTCCTTGCTTCAGACGTGAGGCGGGCTCCTATCGCTCCGATGAGAGAGGTATGGTGCGCGGACATCAGTTCAACAAGGTTGAAATGTTCCAGTTCACGCTCCCCGAAAAGAGTGACGAGGCATTTGACGAGCTTGTACAGAAGGCAGAGGCGCTCGTTGCAGGACTCGGATTCCACTTCAGAACAGTTAAGCTCGCGGCAGAGGACTGCTCCGCATCCATGGCGAGAACTTACGATATTGAAATAAACATTCCTTCAATGAATGGATACAAAGAGGTTTCTTCCGTATCCAACGCGCGTGATTATCAGGCGCGCCGCGGCATGATGAGAGTTCGCCGCGCAGACGGCAGAGTTGAGTTTATGCACACGCTCAACGGCTCCGGTCTTGCAACAAGCCGCGTTCTTCCTGCGCTCGTTGAACAGAATCAGCTCGCTGACGGCTCTGTAGTAGTGCCCGAGGTTCTTAGAAAGTACGTTGGTACTGATATTATCAAGAAATAAAAAATCGTCGGGGGTGGAATAATGAAAAAAATCGTTGTTTTAACTTTGGTTTTGATATTCTGTATTGCTGTTCTCCCTTCGTGTACAATGATTGAGAAGGCGGGTCAAGCGGATATTTTGCTTAAGAATTTTATCTCTGCTTTCGAGAGTGGTGATTATGAAACCGCAATGACGTTTGTTCATCCCAAGGCAAATGTAACTGCCGAAAGTCTTGAAAACCTTGTTGCCGACATAAAAGAACAACACAACGTTGATGTTTTATCCGGGATAACTTTGAAGGAACGCACTCAATTATATACACAATCCAGTCTATCTTTTTCCGGAGAGGCTGTATATAATCACAGTATAGCATACGTGATTGAAATAGAAGGAAAAACATTTGAGCTTGAAAGCGTTGTTTATGAGAATTCCGAAGGAGTCGGAGTTGCATACTTTGTTATAAAAATCAGCGCGGGATTTTAATGTGGTCCGAGAAACTGTTTGATAACGTAACAAACCGATTTAGGAGTAAACAATGAACAACAAAGGAAAATTTATCGTATTCGAGGGCATTGACGGCAGTGGTAAGACCACGCAGATAAATAAGCTCTGCGAATATTTGGAACAAAAGGGAAGAAAGGTCTACGTTACAAGCGAGCCAACGATTTCTCTCACGGGCGGAATGCTTCGTGATGCGCTTTCGGGCGTGAGCAAGAGAACGTCCTGCGAGATGGCGGCAATGTTTGTTTTGGATAGAATCTTCCATAATGTGAATAATAAATGGGGCATCGAAAAGATGCTTGCGGACGGTTATGATGTCCTTTGCGACCGATATTATTATTCGTCGCTTGCATATCAGGGAAGTGAGACCGATTTTGAATGGGTAAAGCATATGAATCTCAACTGCCCCGAAATCAGAACACCCGATGCGTGCATCTTCCTTGACCTCACTCCTGAGGAGTCGCTCGAGCGAATCTCAAGGGGAAGAGCAACTACGGAAATATACGAAACAAAGGAAAAGCTGACTGCAGTGAGAAATACCTTCCTTAACGTTTTTGACGAGCTTAAGGATAGGGAAGGAGAGCAAATCTATATAATCTCCGCTTTCGGCGACGTTGAAGCTGTCGCGAAGAGAATTTCCAATGCAGTCGATGAAATAATCGAGAAATAAATTGGGATGTAGCGCGCACTATGTTAGCACTGGCCAAACGATTAAAAAAGTTTTTTGGTTACTTTTTCTCAAAAAAGTAACCGCCCGCCGCGCAGGCGAAAAAACGCCATTTCTTTTTTGCCAAGCTTTTTTCTTTGTGGCTATTTTGCCAAAGAAAAAAGCGTTACAAAGGGCAAACAATCTTTTGATACCGAGACTCTTTAGCCGCTTTTCTTTGACGAAATAAGCGCAAAGAAAAGCTAACAAAAGAAACGCCGAGTGCGCTCTCGACGGCAACCCCCAAAGCTCCGTTTCACTCGCTTCGGGGAACCCCTACGCCGCGCGGCTCTGCTACGCGCAGGGCGCCACTTTTGAAAAAGTGGACAAAACAACCGATTGGTTTCTGCGAACATAGTGC
>JBGVNP010000220.1:0-13967 GCA_045125655.1 Eubacteriales bacterium
TCCGTCCTCCATATCCTGCCGCAAGGCAGATTTCATCGCTTTAGCGATTTCATCCCACGCAAGTGGGATTTATCCTGTCCGCAAGGACGGATTTAGTTGAAAAAATAAAAGCAAGCCTGTTGGCTTGCTTTCTTTTTTCTGGCTGGGGTGCAGGGATTCGAACCCCGGTAATGTCAGAGTCAGAGTCTGATGCCTTACCGCTTGGCGACACCCCAATATTTTCGACTTTGCCATTATATCACATCTTTTTGGGTTTGTCAATAGATTTAAAAATATTTTTGGAGAATTTTGCACTCTTTGCAAAAAATGACCGTCTTATTTTGCGGATTTTATCCTTTACTCGCACGAAAATGAGGTATATAATATAATCACAAGGCAAAAAAATATTGAAAAACAGTGAATGCTGTGATATAATGTCTTTGGAAAACTATTATTTAGGAGGTACATATTATGCCAGGACCCGGAGGAGGAGCAAGAGGCGGTGGATTCAGCGGAGGATCACGCGGAGGCGGATTCAGTGGCGGTGGTGGATTCAGTGGTGGCTCGCGCGGAGGCGGATATCACGGTGGATACCACGGTCACCATCATTACGGACCGCACCATCATCACGGACCTATATTTATTTTTGGTCCAAGACGCCGTTATTACTATGGCGGCAGTGGCGGCGGAGGCGGATCAAGTGCTGGAGCCGTTTTGGCTTTGGTCATGATAATAGTCGCGTGCTTAGTTATTTTCTCGGTGTTGTTGACGACTTGTGAATTTGAAGAATATCCATTCAAAGAGGACATCTTTCAAGATTACGCCAACGATCAGTATTATGCTCTTTTCGGCGATACGAGAAACTTTGAGGAGAATATTCTTATTCTGCTCGCAACCTTTGAGGGCTATGACGGATACGACTGCATAGCGTGGGTTGGTGACGACTTGCCCTATGGCGTTCGTATGATGTTTGGCGATGAGACTACATATTTCGGTAAAATGGTTACGAGCCATATTCCCGATCATTACGAGTATTCTCTCACCTCAAATCTTCGCGATATAACCAATCTTCTTGCCGATGAGGTTGTAAATCTCGCGAGTGAGCCGTCGGGCAAGACCGAGAAAGGATTCTCAAAGCTTCTAAACAAAACGGAGCTTAAGATAAATGAAAAAACCGTAAACGAGGCGCTTGAGGCATTCACCGAAAAAACGGGATACAATATAGCCATCGTAGTTGCAAGCGGAGAAGAAATTTTTGCAGAAGAGCAGAGCGAAACGAAGATAGTAATGATCGTATTGATTTGTGTTTTCGTTGCACTTTTGATTGCTTTTGTCGTGACAAAGGTTAAAAAAGGTCCAAGTGACAAGAATAAAACGACTGACAAAACAGACCCCGATGCAGGTCAGGGAAAATACGATCCCAACACGGGCACGTGGGTGTAAATAATTATTCACAAAAATGAATTATATTTTTAGAGCGTGACGGATTACCGTCACGCTCCTTTTTGATGTTTTTGAAAAAAGTTTTAGCCAAAAGCCCTGTGCCGTCTTGACTTTTTAAGGAATATAATATATACTGTAACTGATAATAATACCTATCACATATAATGTACAAATTGGGAGAAAGGAGAAAAGATTATGCAAAATTTTACTAAATTTTTTAGAGAAGCGGTGCAATCCGTATTGCCCATTTTTGCCATAGTTTTAATCCTTTCCGTGTCATTTGCTCCCCTTGAGAGCGGAGTGCTTGTAATGTTCCTTTTCGGAACGCTTTTGCTCATCGTCGGAATGGGGTTCTTTACCATAGGATCGGGTATCTCTATGGAGCCACTTGGTGAGGGAATAGGTGCAACACTTGGAAAAACCAAAAATATTGCAGTTCCTTTTATGGTTTGCCTTGTGCTCGGTATTCTCATCACTATTGCCGAGCCAGACCTTACCGTGCTCGCGGAGCAAGTGCCCTCAATTCCCAATATTATTCTTATTTGGTTTGTGGCATTGGGCGTTGGAATATTCCTTGTGATATCTATGATACGCTCGCGTCTCGGCATAAAGCTCAACACGCTCTTGCTCATATTCTACGGAATAGTTCTTGCTCTCGCATTCCTCGCGCCTGCCGATTTCATTTCCACCGCGTTTGATTCGGGTGGAGTAACAACGGGACCAATTACAGTACCGTTTATCATGGCACTCGGTGCAGGTATGGCATCAATAAGCACGGCAAAAAATGCGCGCGAAAACTCGTTCGGTCTTATCGCGCTTTGTTCGATAGGTCCCATACTCTCTGTATTGCTTCTTTCGATAGTGTTCAAACCCGAGCCATCGTCCGCTCAAGAGGAAATTATTATCGCAAGAAATACTATTGAAGCATTTAAGGCATTTGTGGCGGGATTTCCGTTCTACATAAAAGAGGTGATTATAGCTCTCGCTCCCATAGTTGGAGTTATGATCGTGTTCCAGCTTATAACAAAGAAATTCAATGAGCATCAGATGCTCAGAATGATAGTCGGATTCGTTTATACCTATATCGGACTTGTGTTCTTCCTCACGGGCGCAAACGTTGGTTTTATGCCGGCAGGACGCCTTATAGGAGCAAGGATCGCCTATGGCGATACGAAATATTTTCTCATTCCGATCGGTGCGATTATGGGATATTTCGTAGTAAGCGCCGAACCCGCTGTTCACACCCTGAAAAAGCAGGTTGAGGAAATAACTAACGGCTCTGTTTCACAGAAATCCATTGGACTTGCGCTTTCAATAGGCGTTGGCGTTTCCGTCGGAATTGCGATGTTAAGAATCATTACGGGTATACCGATTCTTCCAATTCTCATTGTCGGATACGTGATTTCCCTCGTTATTTCGTTCTTTGTTCCCCCTATCTATACGGGTATCGCATTTGACTCGGGCGGAGTTGCATCGGGTCCTATGGCAACGACCTTTATTTTGCCGTTCGCTATAGGCGCATGTGAAACCCTTGGTGGAAACATATTGACGGATGCATTTGGTATCGTGGCTATGATTGCTATGACGCCTCTTATCGCTATTCAGGTGATGGGCTTGCTTGGCGAGATCAAGCGCAAAAAGCAGCTTGCACAGGCAAAGCAGGAAATTCTTTCGCTTGAAGACGATATGATCTACTACGAGGAGGTGGCGTGATGGCAGATATTAATGATCGCATAATGCTGATGTTTTCCATCATCACTCGTGGAAAGGCAAAGAAATATATGGAAAATCTCAATGCACACGGCATGGGATTTCACATTCAGACCACCGCGCAGGGAACAGCTCCCTCTGAAATGATGGATATTTTCGGTCTTGGTACCAACGATAAGGATATCGTTATCACCTTGGCACCCGAGCAGATAATAAATGATTATGCCCTTGAGCTTAACAAGGGGATCGGCGGTAGCTTTGAATACGGCGGACTCATGCTCTGCGTAAAGCTCATCGCAATCAACAGACTTACGGCGGAGCTTGTAAACAGAGCTTCCAAACAAAATGAAGAAGGAGGTAAAAGAAAAGTGAAAAGCTCACTCAAAAATCAGCTTATTCTCGTTTCCGTGAATCAGGGTTATACGGATGCGGTAATGGAAACTGCCAAGGCGGCAGGAGCTATGGGCGGCACAGTGTTGCGCGCGCGCCTTGCAGATAGCGGCATTATGGAGCAGCTTGGAGAGAATACAGTGCAGCAGGAAAGAGATATAATCACTATCTTTGCGCCTTCAACTGTAGCGGCGAAGATTATGGAGGCAGTAAACCGTGAGCACGGCGCACTCAGTGCGGCAAACGGAATGGTGCTTGCACTTCCCGTGGATAAGGCATATAAAATTTAATAAAATACAAATCAAAAAGCACTCGCAAAAGCGAGTGCTTTTTGATTTGTAAATTGGGATTTACAGCGCACTATGTTCGCACTGACCAAGCGGTTGTTTCGTCCACCTTTTTAAAGGTGGCGCTCTGCGCGTAGCAGAGCCGCGCGGCTTGAGCGCATTCGGCATTTCTTTTGTTAGCTTTTCTTTGTGCCTTTTTTGGCAAAGAAAAGCGGCTAAAAAGTCTTGGTATCTAAAGATAGTGCCACAAGCTATAGCGACTACTTATCTTTTATCCACTTTTTCTTTGAGAAAGTAGCCCCAAAGAAAAAGTTCCCAAAAAGAAAGGGGCGTTTTTTGCGCTCTCGACGGCAACCCCCAAAGCTCACATCCGTTCGCTTCGGGGAACCCCTACGCCGCGCGGGCGACCGCTTTTGAAAAAGCGGTGCAAAACAACCGATTGGTTTCTGCGAACATAGTGCTCGACAAATCAAAATTTGAAGCGTAAATACAATAAAAAAACACTATCAAACTCCGTAGGGGATGTTACCATCCTCCTGTTACAAAGGCAAACTATTCCTTTCCTATTTCCTCACCGTCGAATAATTCTTCCATTTTTACGTTCAAAATTTTCGCGATGGTGTAAAGCTCAATATCGGTGGCGCTTCTGAGCTGTCCTTCGAGCTTTGAATAGCTTGTGGGATTCATATCACACCCCATAACTTGAATTCTTGCGATAAAATCTTTTTGCTTTATTCCGCGTTTTTTGCGTAACTCCTCAATGTTTTTTCCGACAATATTTGCATTACCGTATTCTTTTTTGCGAATTTTCATAAAAAATACCTCGTTTTTTATTCTTTTTTAGAATTATATATCGAAAACCACTTGACAAAATTCCAAAGCAGAATTATAATGATAATAATTCCAAATTAGAATTAAAAATCAGGAGGTATTGATATGAAATTTTGTTCTAAATGCGGAAAAGAAATATTGGAGGAAGCAGTGGTTTGCCCAAATTGCGGTTGCGCAGTATCAAATAATGTAGCTTCTGCTAATCATGTGATAGCTGCTGACGAAGTGAGCGTGGGACTTGTGATTTTGTCCGTAGTAATTCCTCTCTTCGGTGTTATCTATTGGGCGGTTAAATACAAAGAAACACCCAAAAAAGCAAAAGCTTGCGGCATTGCGGGACTTATTTCTTGGGGTGTATCCATACTTTTCTCTGCAATATTTTCAGCAGCAACATTTGGTAGTATATTCAGCATGCTTGAATATATGTAATTGAAAATCAAAAAGCACTCGCAAAAGCGAGTGCTTTTTGATTTGTAAATTGGGATTTAGCGAACATAGTGCGCGACAAATCAAAATTTAAAGCAAACATTAATTTATTGTTAATATTAATATACCTATTGAAAAATGCTCAAAAATTTGGTATAATATCTATGTATGTTTCGTTTTTTGGAAAGACGGCGTGCAAATCTTATTTTGGAGTGTTCATATTATGAAAACTTGGGAAGAATTATACGACGAGTGCTCCTCGTGTGAAAAATGCGAGCTTCATAAAACGCGCACTAATTGTGTCTTTGGCGTTGGTGACAGAAATGCAGATATTCTTTTTGTCGGCGAAGCGCCCGGGGAAAAGGAGGATCTTTCGGGAACTCCCTTTGTGGGCAGAGCAGGTCAGCTTCTTGACAAGTTTTTGTTTGCGGTGGATATTCCGCGCGAGAGCATTTACATAGCAAATATACTAAAATGCCGTCCCCCCAAGAATCGCGATCCAAAGCCCGACGAGGAGGACGCTTGTATGGACTATCTTCGCGAGCAGGTTCGTCTCATCAAGCCGAAAATGATAGTTTGCCTTGGCAGAATCTCTGCACAGCGACTTATTGATCCAAATTACCGAATCACCAAGGAGCACGGTCAGTGGATCCAAAAGGGAAGCTTTCTTATGACTGCCGTTTATCATCCTGCACTTCTTTTGCGCGATCCTCGCAAAAAAGAGGAGATGCTTGAGGATATGAAGGCGATCAAAATGAAGCTCGACGAGCTTAAAAATAATCAATCGGAGAAATAATGGATGAAATATAACGACTATAACGGCGACAAGTTTAGCACGGGATACGGCGGTAAAAACAGATTTACCACATCCGCCGTGATCGACGATGCGAGAACGTCCGCCATCGCTATAATCGCTTCAATATTGGTGCTTGCAATACTTACGGGTGTCGTTTTTGTGATGTTCCGTGACGATTTTGCCTTTCCAACGTGGGAGGACGTAATGTCTGATATTACCTCTACCACCACAAAGCCCAAGCCCGTGGTTGGCGACCCACCCATAAATTATCCCTATGCTACAAAAACAGACAAGACTCAGTTTGTGGCAAATAAAGGCGGAGAGGGTCTTGGGTATCTTGGCTTAAATTCCGAGTACGCGATACTTATAAGAGTTGACGATATGGCAACGCTCGGCTATAAATATGCCGATGAGAAGATTTATCCCGCATCTATGACCAAGGTGATGACGGTAATTACAGCGCTCGATTACATAGAGAATCTTGACGATATTTACATTTTTGATCCCGAGATTGTTAGCTCTTTGGTAAACGGAGAATCCACTGCGGATATGAAGTATATTTACGATGAATATGGGATCACCAAGTACACTGTGCGCGATATCCTTTACGGTATTTCCTATAGATCGGGAGCCGATGCAGTTCTTTGCCTTATGGATTATCTTGGATTCACTATGACAGAATTTGTCGAGCTTATGAATGAAAAGGCAATAGCAATCGGTCTTACAAAAACTTATTTCGGTGGCGCAATCGGCATGAATGACGAAGAAAATCAAACCACCTGTAGAGAAATGGCTGCCATAATGGCTTATGCTATGGAGAATGAGTATGCAAGAGAATTTTTCTCAGGGCAAAGATATTATTTTGATTTGTATGACGGATTTAGTTATTATAACAGAACGTTTCAAAATACAATCATAGATTCTATGAAAACTACAGTCGGCAATTTGCTTGGCTCAAATTATAATTGGATTGCAACCAAAAGCGGGTATGATATAATCAGAGATGACGACACAGGTGCAGGTTACTGTCTTGTATCCTATCTTGAAGGAAAAGATGGATCAAGATACGTAGTTGTTACTGCCAAGGCGAAAAGATATACTGATGATAAAATATATGCTCCTTCTGCAAATCCTGTTTACGACTTAGCAAAGATTTTCAACTCACTAAAACCTTGATTTTATAAATTTTTTTTCAAAAACAACTTTACAAACAAAAGAAAAAGTGATATACTTTTTCCGTTAAAAATTCTATTTTAAAGGAGAAGAGATTATGAGCCGTACAATTGGCACAGTTTCACGTGGCGTTAGAGCGCCCATCATAAGAAATGGCGATAATATTGTCGAAATCGTTACAAATTGCATTCTTGAAGCATCAAGAGAAGAAAATATTGCGATAAGAGACCGCGACGTCGTTGCTATGACTGAGGCGATCGTTGCGCGCGCGCAGGGTAACTACGCGACTGTTGACGACATTGCAACAGATATAAGAGCAAAATTCGGTGGCGAGACCGTTGCGGTAATTTTGCCCATTCTCAGTAGAAACAGGTTCTCCGTTTGTCTTACGGGTATTGCGCGCGGTGCTAAAAAGATCGTGCTTATGCTTTCATACCCCTCGGACGAGGTCGGAAATCACCTCGTTTCACTTGACAAGGTGGACGAGATGGGAGTTAATCCCTATAGTGACGTTCTCACTCTTGAAAAGTATAGAGAGCTTTTCGGCTATGAAAAGCATAGATTTACAGGTGTTGATTACGTTGAGTTCTATGAAAATCTCATTCGCGCAGAGGGTGCTGATTGCGAGATAATTTTTGCAAACGATCCCCGTGCAGTGCTTCCTTACACAAAGAATGTCCTCACCTGCGATATTCACACACGCGCAAGAAGCAAGAGACTTCTCAAGGCGGCGGGTGCTGAGATTGTTTACGGACTTGACGATATACTTTCTGCAAGCGTAAACGGCTCAGGATATAATGAGCACTACGGACTCCTCGGTTCAAACAAGGCGACCGACGAGCAGGTTAAATTATTCCCAAGAGATTGCCAGGTCGTTGTTGAGGATATTCAAAAGAGATTGTTTGATGCAACAGGCAAGCACGTTGAGGTAATGGTTTACGGCGACGGCGCATTCAAGGATCCCGTGGGTAAGATTTGGGAGCTTGCAGACCCCGTTGTTTCTCCTGCATACACATCAGGTCTTGAGGGTACACCTAATGAGCTTAAGCTCAAGTACCTTGCAGATAATGATTTTGCAGACCTTTCAGGTGAAGCACTTAAGGAAGCTATTAAGGAAAGAATCACACAGAAGGATGGCAACCTTGTAGGCAAGATGGCGAGCGAGGGAACAACACCCCGTCAGCTTACTGACCTTATCGGATCACTTTGTGACCTTACATCCGGCTCCGGTGACAAGGGAACACCCATCGTTTGGATCCAGGGATATTTTGATAACTATACGACTGAATATTAATAATAAATCCTCGAAGCAACAAGTGCTTCGAGGATTTTTTGTTGTTATCCCACATTCAAAATATTTATTTTTTCTTTTTTGAGCATGAATATATATGCAACTAATGATACCATACTATCGAATGCATTTCCTATGCCGAACATAAGTGCTATTCCTGTAAGAGAGGGAGTCCATACATTTGATAGATACAATATAAATGCAATTCCGTAATATATGGCATTGGTAACTACGGATTCAAAAAGCATATATTGGGTTTTCCCAAGTCCGTAAAATGTGGAGTCAAACACATTTTGAATAGCGTACAAAACATAGAATCCGATGAGTAGCATTACAAGCTCAAAAAGCTTATCCACTTCAGTAAAACCAAGAATGTGGGACATAAAGGGTTTCCAAAGAGGAATGCTCGCAAACCACAATATGGATATGATTGCTGTCAAAGTGAAATATCCGAGTGAATTGCAACGGACGTTTTCTTTATCGGTGGCTACCTCTTGCTTGATTAACTCGCCAAGTTGAATCACGGGTAGAAGGAGCCAACCCCAAATAAAGTTGTTTGCAACCCAATATGTGCCTTGCTCTCCAACCACATTGACCATTCTCGCAATCATCACCATATAGGCAACATTGCGAACAAGTGATTCTATGCCTGAAATTCCTCCAACTTTGACAAATTCCTTTGCCCAGATAAAGTTTAGCTTTTCTTTTTCTAAAACCTTTATTCCTTCCTTTGAGAGAAGGGAGAGAGATACAACAAGTAGCAATGCATTGACGATGATGTTGGAATATCCAATTCCGTTAACACCGAGATTTGCCGATATAGGCAAGGTGGAAACCAGAAAAGTATCGGACACTAGGCACAATAGAAGCTTTACGCCTGTAAGAGCATAAAGATATTTGCTTTTGTTCACAGTTACGAGTGCAACGAGCGCAAACTGTGTAAGAATAGAGAAAATATTTGCGATGCTCTCAATACGTATGTAGCTTGCTGATGCATCAATAATGCTTGTATCGGTTGCCATTATTTTTAGCATCGGTTCTGCAAAAATCAGCACAACGGCAGAAAAAACAGAATATACGCCGAGTGAAATCAACATACCTGTTCTTATACGGTTTGAAAACTCTTTGTTATCATTCTTAACCTTGCCTATAAAATAGAATAGAGGAAGTATGATTGCCTCGTTCATAATCTCATAAAGCAGATTTACCCACGAGAGCTGGCCTGCAATTGAAAACGACCATTCACCCGGCAACTGTCCAAGGAAGAACACGCGAACAGTTGTGTATATCGTCGGAGCGAGGCCGAGAACGAGGAGTGCTGCGAATAGCTTGTAATTGATTCTGCTTAGCGATAGTTTGATTTTGGAAAACATAGTTTACTTGCTCCTTTCTGCTTTGATGGTGTATCCATTTTGACCGCCCTTGATTCTATTGGCATGACAATGCAATCCGTTAACCTTCCAATGTGGGAATTTATCTGCTTTTTCTTCATTGGTTAAATAATGACAAAGCACAATGTTTTGCTTTACATCCTTCCCACCGTTAGCAATGGGGCGGATGTGATCAATTGTTGGTTGAAATTTACTATATGGATTTCCACATGCTGACTTTAACATCAGTCTACCTGCATAATCGTGCACCTCATTTTTCTTGCCGTAGAATTCATTCCACAAATCTTTAATTGAATATTTAGACATTATTTTTCTCCTTTGTAAGTTGTTAATATTACTGAAATAGTTAACCTTAGTACTGACGTATAAGGTGACAGAAGAAAAAATAAACCTCCTTTGACATATTCTAAATAGGACAAAAAAACGCTTGCGAATGTAATCCGCAAGCCTAAATAACAAAAAGGCGACAATAACCTATGTGTTAATATAGGCTTACGGACAACAAAAACTTACGTTCAACGCTTATAAAGCGAAGTCGGACTACCAAAAGATGTCAACCTTAAAGTAAACCGCATCAAATACCCATGCGGGTGATTTGTTTGTGTCACTATTTAGTTTAATTCACTATAACACAATTTAAATATTTTGTCAACCTTTTTTGCAAAATTCAAAAGGAACGGATTTACTCCGTTCCTTTGTTTTTTAGTTATTCAAGCTCCTCATAAATCTCCATGAGGCGTTCTTCAAGCTCGTCCTTACGGGCGGTTAGCTCGGCGGCTTTTTTATAGTCCGTGGCGGCTTCTCCGAAGAGGTCATTTTCGATTTGTTCGAGCTCTTGCTCTATTTTTTCTTGCTCTTTTTTGAGGTTTTCGATGCGGCGCTGCTCGCGGCGGGCATCCGATGCCTGCTTTTTGCGCGCCATATAGTCCTCTTTTTGCGCCGTGGGTGCTTTTTCCTTTTCGAGTGAGAGGGAAGCGAGGGTGTGGGTGGTTTTATGATTTGTAAACTCTGCAAAGGCGTTCCCAAGTGTAAACACGGGGTAGTCGATGAAATATTCACCCGTTGTTCTGTCATTGTCAATCTCAATAATTCTCGTTGCGAGCTTATTTACAAGGTAACGGTCGTGGCTGACGATGAGTATCGTACCGCCAAACTCGTCAAGTGCCTTTTCGAGCGCCTCTCTTGACATAATGTCAAGGTGATTTGTCGGCTCGTCGAGAATGAGAAGATTCATCGGTGAGAGGATGAGCTTGGCAAGTGTGAGTCTTGCGCGCTCTCCGCCCGATAGCATAGACACGTTCTTCTCACAATCCTCGGCGGAAAAACGGAATCTCGCAAGTGCGCTTCTTATTTCAAATTCTCTCTTTTCGGGATATGCGTTCCAAAGCTCGTCAAGTACGGTATTTGATTCTGTCAGATTTTGATTTTGCTGATCGAAATATCCTATCTCAACATTGTATCCCGCCTCTATTACTCCCGATGTCAGCTCGCTCTCTCCAACAAGCATTTTAAGGAGAGTGGATTTTCCGCTTCCGTTCTTTCCAATAATGAAAACGCGCTCACCCTTTTTGATAAGAAAGCTCATATTTTCAAAGAGCTTTTTATCACCGAATGCTTTTGAAAGCCCTGCGACTCTCAAAACTTCGTTTCCGCTCGGAATCGCCTGTCTAAATTGGATTTTAACGGGCTTCGGTGCTTCCTTGGGACGTTCAAGCTTGACCATTTTATCAAGCATCTTTTGGCGGCTCTCTGCGGCTATGATATTGCGCTCGCGATTCCACGCGCGCTGCTGAGCTATATACGCCTCTTGTCTGGCAATTTCCTTTTGCTGATTTATATAGTGCTTTTCTGCAATCTCGCGATCTATATCTCTCTGCTTCATACTTTGAGTATAATTTCCGTTATAGAGCTTTGCCTCGCCAAACTCCATTGCAAGAGTCTTATTTGTGACTTGATCAAGAAAATAACGGTCGTGTGAGATTATGAGCACACATTTTTTATAATTCTTTATATAGTTTTCAAGCACCTGTACAGTTTCAATGTCAAGGTGGTTGGTTGGCTCGTCGAGGAGCAGAAGATCCGGCTCGCGGCAGAGCTGCTTTGAGAGGGCAAGGCGTGTTCTTTGACCGCCCGAAAGCTTGTCCACGTCAAGGGATAGTGCACGCTCCTCAAATCCCATTTTAAGAAGGATACCTGCACAGCGACTCTTGTAGTCAAGACCGCCAAGCTCTGAAAAACGAGTATAAAGATCGTGATATTCACCGCTTAAGCGAATATGCTCGTCTGGGTTTTGCTCGTTTGCCATCATTTCTTCAAGACTTGCCAGCTTTTCTTCCATTTTAATAAGCTCAGGAAAGGCAGAATACATCTGTTCAAGTGAGCTTCTTCCAACAAGATCGGATATTTCAAACGCGCAATCCTGCGTTAATATGCCGATAGTTTTGTTCTTTGCGATAAAAACGTTGCCCGTGGTTGGCTCAAGCTCACCAAGTATCACCTTAAAGAGCGTTGATTTGCCGCAACCGTTAGTTCCTATGATGCCGAGCTTGTCGTTTTCTTCAAGCGCAAAGCTGATCTTTTTGAAAATGTCGCGCGCACCAAAGGAGACGCCGAGGTCATTTACAGTAATTGCAAGCATTTGACTACACCTTTCCTAAAATTTTGAAAATTTGATAAATACCCCCTTGACAAAAGGGAAGATGTGATATATAATACATACAAGAACATTTGTTCGCGGCATTCTCTCCGAATAGAGATGTAAATACACATCTCGACCATTATACAACATTTTTGATAAAATTTCAAGTTAAAATGGTAAAGGAGTGATAATTATTTGCGATTATTGTAAAATGTCGGTTTGTCCGTCCTCCTGTCCTTCATTTGAAGGCAAGGTGGTGGGACTTGATTCATTGGACGCCACCTGCGAGGTCTGCGGTGCAAGACTTTACGAGGGCGATGAGATCTATAGACCGAATGGCAAAATTATCTGCGGTGAATGCGCCGAGGAGCTTGTTTCTCCCGAGCTTCTTGAACTGCTCGACTGCGCGGATATTAAAGAATTTTTTGATTCGCTCCTTTAGGGGAGCATTTAAAATCCCTCAAAAGCGAACAAATGTTCAAAATTATAGAAAGGATGATGAATTTGGAAGATTGCTTTGTTAGTGTGAACGCGCCCCTTACGCGCGTAGAGAAGGATAGGATATTACGCTCGTACCGAACGATGAACGGCGTTTTGCACTCGGCACGTGCCTATGGAAGATATTTTGCCGCGGATGATATAAAGGATGACGCGGTAATTCAAGCGCAAATGTATTCCTTGCGCACATCGGTGCTTGCAGTTGAGGATGCGAGGGAAAGATTGTTTCTATATCATTATTACATTAAGGGGAACACATTGCCGATATGTGCTAAGATTCTCGGTGTATCACTGAGAACTATAAGCAGAATAAAGAACTCGGCTCTTGACAGCATCCAATTTCAATCAAAATAAACTAATATTGAATAATTATCCTACTTGTGGAAATGATAATATTACAAAACACGAGGGGAGGAAATATATGTTCAAGAGTAATATGGGACTTGCGCTCGGCGCAGTTGCGGGAATGGTAATGCTCGGCGTGGCGGGTGTAATGCTTTCAAATACAAAGGCGGCTCGCAGACGAAGAATGATTAAAAAGGCGGTCAAGACCGTGCACAATATCGGGTGCGCCGTGCAGAAGATGACTGCATTTTAAAAAATATCTCACAATTAGTATTGAAAGAAGGCATTGAGTATCTGCTCAATGCCTTCTTTCGTTGTAGTCAACTATTCCGATCGCGATAAGCAAAACGGAAAGTCTTAGCGATATTTCGCCAAGGAGCTTGGGATAGCGATAGATTGCCTCGAGCTTGCCTGAAGCTAAATCCTCTCGCATACATACAGATAACATTATTACACCGATTGCCGTCACGGTAAGCCCTAAAACGAGCGTCCAATACGACGGTTGGTACATCGTGGCTATGTATTGTTTTATTTTTTTCATTTTTATTTCTCCGTTTATTTATGTAGTGCTTCAAATTTTGATTTATCGAGCAGAAGTTAGTTGTAAAAAGATGTGGGGCTTTTTTAAAAAAACCGCCCCACACCCCGAAAAACTTAATCGGTTGGTTTGAGCAGATTTTACGTAAATTTTCGATAATTCAAAAATGAATTATCGGTTTAGAAACTCCAATACCGCCCTTACGTACAAGTACGACGGTCGGCATTGTAC
>JBGVNP010000221.1:0-1999 GCA_045125655.1 Eubacteriales bacterium
CAAGACTGCCCTCGATACGGTACACGTGCTTAACACGATAGAAAGAAAGCTCGGTACACGTAATTTCCGCAAGATCTTCAAATCAATAACTTGCGATAACGGTACCGAGTTTTCAAATACTTATGGTATGGAGTATTCTCCTATCACTCAAAGACAGCGAACAACTGTCTATTATTGCCATCCTTATTGCTCATCAGAGCGAGGATCCAACGAGAATCAAAATGCATTTATACGTAGATTCATCCCGAAAGGCACACCGATAAGCAAATATACAACAAAAGAGATAAAGGATATCCAAGATTTTATAAATGAATATCCACGTCATATTTTCGCCGGCAAATCCTCGTCATATATGTTCAATATTGAGCTTGAAAAATTAAATATAAAAAATTTAATATTTTTTTAAGTTAATTCTTGACATTTACAGAAAAAACCACCTTATTTTGAAATAATCATCATGTCAGCCTATTTCGCATCCCATTTGTGGGAACGATAGAAAAAGTAGGACATCACCGCGGCAATCGTCCATCCTATCGGCCATGCAAGCCATATTCCCGTTGACGCAAACGGAATGGATAACAACCACGCCAGCAGAACTCGCAGGATCAGATCGGTGAAGGTTGCGACCATAAACTTTTTCATCATTGCGGCTCCGCGAAGAACACCGTCCGAAACAAGCTTTAATGCCACAACAAAATAGAACGGCGAGAGAATGCGAAGGAATACGATGCCCGTTTCAAGTGCCGCCTCGCTCGGCGTGTCAAGGAACAGATAGACAAGATATTTTCCTGCAAACAAATACAGGATCACAAGAGGAATGCAGATCAACCACACCAATTTGACACCCGCAAGAAAGCCTTCTTTTATCCGCTCGTTTTTCTTTGCGCCGAGATTTTGCGATGTGAAATTGGAGATACCGTTTCCAAGTGTGGTCAGAGAGGTTATGACGAGATTGTTCAGCTTTACCGAAGCGGCATAGCCCGCCATTACACCGGGACCAAAGCCGTTGATAATACCTTGAATGATGATATTTCCAACCGAAATAAAGCTCTGCTGCAGAATACTCGGCACAGCGATGACCGAAATATCCTTGAGAAGCTTTAGAGAAAATACGGGTATTTTTCCTTCCGTCCCAATCTTCGAGAAACGGCGGAATACGAACAAAACGGCAAGAATGCAACTGATCCCTTGACAGATAAAGGTCGCCCATGCCACACCTGCAACTCCCATATCAAACGCTGTAACAAACAAAATGTCCATACCGATATTTGCCGTTGACGAGCACGCCAAAAAAACAAATGGGGTTTTTGAGTCGCCAAAGGCGGAAAAGATGCCGTTTGCTATGTTATAGAACAGTACGAATGGCAAGCCCCATATATAAATCTCAAGATAGAGCCACGAATCCGTAAAAAGGTTCTCTGGTGTGTTGATCAAGTGCAAAAGCGGCTGACCAAGTGCCATGCCGAGAAGCATCAGTGTCACGCAAAGCACACCGCTTGCAATCAGCGTGGTATATACAGCGGTCTTAAGCTCCTTATACTGTTTTGCACCGAACAGTCTTGATACGATTACCGAACAGCCTATGTTGCATCCAAAGCCGAAAGCAATAAAGATCAACGTGATCTCATAACTGTTTCCTACGGCGGCAAGCGCATCCTCGCCGATAAATTTGCCAGCTACAAAACTATCCGCAATATTATAAAGCTGTTGGAATATGACACTTGCGAACAGAGGTAAGCAGAATTTCCACAACACGGTTTGCGGTTTTCCGACGGTCAGATCCTTATTCATTTTCGCTCACCTCTCGTCCAATATTGGGAAATGAAAGCAGAACGGCGGTATAGGCAAGATAAGCACCGACTACGTACAGAGCAAACGTCCACTCCACCGGAGCTGAAATCGCCTTACTGACAGCTCCGATCACAAAGCCTACTCCCATTGTGATTACGATGCTTCTATCGAACTTCAGATGAACCGAACGCTGCTTGGCAAATCTACA
>JBGVNP010000222.1:0-11922 GCA_045125655.1 Eubacteriales bacterium
TGAACACAGTGAAGTAGCATTTGTGGGTGACGACTACGGCTGCGGTGGAAATGATGAGAGCGTATATAAATCAGACTTTAAATTTATAACGATTGATGACTATACTAAATTATCAGAGGTACTTGCACCTTGGCTTGATGAGGAATGAGAAATATGAATCATATTATTTCAAATAATGAAACGATTATCACGATAAATTCTCTTGGTGCAGAGGTGCGAAGCGTAGTTCACAATGGCAAAGAACGCGCTTGACAAAATGAAACGGGAGAGTGGTCGGAATGCGCGATATTGCTTTTCCCATTCGCAGGATTTAACCGACTTGTATTTGACGGAGTTGATTTCGGTGTTCAAAAGCACGGATTTTGCCGAAACGAAGAATTCAATCTTGTTTCACAAGCTGAAAATAGCATTGAATTTGAGCTTTGTGCAAATGATAGAACAAGAGCGGTATATCCATATGAATTCGCATTCAGAGTAAAATATGAGCTGGTGAGTGATGGATATGAGGTTTCATATACTATCAAAAACACGAGTGAAAAGGCAATCCCTCTCGCGTGTGGTGGACACGAGTCCTTCGCACTTGATAATGAAGTAGAAAACTACTACGTTGAATTTGAAAAGGAAGAACATTTTGACTTTATTATTCATAATTCAGGTGGTATGCTCACAGGTGAGAAAGTAAATCACGGAGCGGGTAAAATTTTGCCTCTTGAAAAGGATTTTACTGATAATAGCGCAACTGTTATTCTCGGCAATATCAATTCAAGAAAAGCAACACTTAAAGATAAGAAAACCGATGAAAAGGTGGTTGAAATCACCTACGATGGCTTTTCAAATCTTCTTTTGTGGCATCCCCACGGCTCAAAGATGCTATGCATTGAGCCTTGGCAGTGCTTACCCTCATATGTTGATGAAATCAAAGAATTCAAAGATAGAGATGGCGTGATTACTCTCTCACAAAATAGTGAAAATTCATTCACAAGAAAAATCACGTATTAATGAGTTTATTCTTCGTAGAATTTGTGAATAAGTTTATAAAAATATTCTTCGCAATTACAGTAATTATAATAATTATAATAATTGTATTATAATTTTCGATAATGGTAGGAGAAGAATATGGCAAAAGGCGCTTGCAAGCGCCTTTTTTTGTTTCTCTCTCATTTCTTCCTCAATTGAAATAAAAGAAGAAAAGCAAGAAAGAGTGAAGGAGTTTTCGACACACCCTCCCGTCAACTCGCATACTTGTAGTAGATATGATAAGAGTATAGGAGGGACAAATCAATGAAGAAATTTGAGAAAAAATGAGAGAGAAAGAAAAAGCTGGTTACTCTTACTCGCGAGCGAAGCGAGTATGTAAGAGTAACCAGCTAAGGGGGCATTTTAGAGGGTTTGCCCACAAGAAAATCTCAAACTGCGGAGGAATGCTTTAATATAGGTTCTGTATGCAAATCCGTTCAACGATGGTGCTACCGCATCGAAAACTCAGGTGGTGTGAATTTTCTTTAACAAAATCTTTATATAGGAGGATTTATGGCACGAAACAGGCACTCTTTGAGTTATCAAGCGAAGCAAATATTGGATAGCAAATTGCGAATTGGCGAGAGCAAACACGAGCTGAAGCGAAAAGGCGAAGACGTAAGCGAATGGATTTTCTCATACAGTACATATACAAGTTATCTCAAGCACATTAACTATTGCATCTGCAGGGCGCATAAAATCCCACCTAACGCAAAAGGACTTCGAGATGTAAGTTCCGCTTACTACTGCCGTGATGACTTGAAAGGTAAGGTTTTAGATAGAAAAGCGATGCTTATCTGCTCTCAAGCCCTCGGCCATAATCGTGAAGCAGTGCTTCAAAATTATCTCTATTAAATAAATATTAAATAGATACAGCACCAAGCATTTTGCTTAGTGCTTTCTACAAAAAATACGCGTATGGGGTGGTATGGGATTTTGAGTTGTAAAAAAAGAGAAAGTCCTTGAAAATCAAGGACTTTCGTGGCGGAGAAGGAGAGACTTTTCGCGGCTTTGCCGCCCACTCGCGTCGCATAGTCGTCTCGTGCGCAAAGCATAGCTTCACACCCGATACTCCTTCCTTTGGCTCCTTCGCTGCGCAAAAACATCACACCGTGATGTTTTTACTTGCTCACCCTTGCCGGTACAGTCGCTCTTACAAATTCAAATATCCAATTCAGGCAAAAAATAAAACCACCCGATTGGGTGGTTTTACTTTTTGGCGGAGAAGGAGAGATTATCTAGGAACGCAAGCGTTCCGTTGCACTGTTGGCGTTAGCGCATCACACCGCGCAAAAGGAATTTTGCTTGTGTTCTGCGACGCCTGCCACTCCTTAGCGCTCCCTTATCCTCGCACTGCGAGTGGTCGCGCACGTCCCTCTCGCGCCGCCCCGTCGCTCTTACGAACTCAAATCTCTCCCACCAACGAAAAAAGGACACCGTTTGGTGTCCTTTTCGTTGGCGGAGAAGGAGAGATTTGAATTTTAGGAGAGCCGTTTTTTTGAGTGTTTTGGAGTGATGAATAATAGCACGAAAACCATTGATATATAAGGGTTTATAGGTTTTTGATGTTATTGAGTATTTTTTGAAAATAAGGGGTAAGGGGTAAAATAAGGGGTATGATAAGGGGTGGTAAAATGGGGTATAAAACAAAGGAGAGGGTGTTGCCCCTCTCACTTATACTAATAAAACAATAAAAACGATTTTAGACGCGTTTTTGAGCCTCGTAGAGCCATTCAAGAAACAAGCCCTGTCATCTGATTGTATTTTGCTTTCCATTCGTCTATATACGCATTGAAACCATCATTATCTCCCTCGTTAAGATATTTCTGCCCACCGTAAAGGAATTCATCCCCGAAAGCAACAGTAAGCTCCATAATCTCAAATGCTATTCTAATTGCTTTGTCGACATCTTCGGCATTGTTTATAAGTTCAAGAAGCTCTATCTCGTATTTTGTCATAATTGTGTTATCTCCTCTCTATTAATTGTGGGAGAGAGAGGGGAATTGCGTTCCCCTTGCTCCGCTCCCTCATATTTTGTGTTTATGCTATTGAAAATCTTCGTGTTGTACTTGTCTTGGTGAATTGCTTTGCGATATCGGGGAGAGCCTTTTTGAAAGCCGTTGTATCTAATCTCTCACTTGTTACCGACGTCCAACGCACTTTATATACATCAATCATCATTTCATCGGTGTTGCGAGCCGTAAGCTCTGCCTTGATGCTATCCTCGATAGCGGTAATCTCTTGTGCGAGTTCCTCTGCCATTGCTTTAAGTTCCTTCAGCTCTCTGATTTTTGCGGTCATTTCGTTTGCGCTCATTATGTTTTCTCCTTTTAATTGTTTATTTTGGAAAGAAGCCGTCGGCATTAAACATCTATTGCCTTGCAAATCCCAATCTCCCTTATCCGTATCGGCTTTTACGTTGCGTTCTTGCTTTCCCTCTCGGTACTCCCATCCGCCATCTCTTTCCTTGTGATATCATTATATCATACTTGCACAAGTATGTCAATATGTAATGTTGCATAAACTTGCGCAAGTATTTTTGTGTATATTGCATACTTGCGCAATGAGGAAATATATGCTATAATTGTATTATAAATAAAACTGTAAAGGAGATTGATATGGGAAAGACATCGTCTGCGGTAAAGAATAGATACAATGACAAAACCTATGACCGCATAAATCTTGTTGTGCCAAAAGGGAATAAGGAGCTTATAAAAGCTCACGCAGAGTCGCACGGTGAAAGTACGAATGCTTTTATCAATAGAGCTATTGCGGAAGCAATGGAGAGGGATAGAGCAGGCAAATAACTAATAAGAAAAGCGGAGAGTGTTAATGCTCTCCGTTTTTTTGTTGTCCTTTTGTTGTCCATTTGTTACCTTTGCTCTTGTGTCTCACAAAAAACGAAGTGTGGTGTTACAATCGCTTTATCTAAACTCTGCCGATTACAAAAATAAAAGCATCCCCTGCGCACGAACCACCCCAAAGGGCGTCGGTTATAGGTGCAAGGAATGCTTCTACCAATAGTATATCACAAAAAAGCGATTTGTCAACAGGAAATTCAAAAATGCTTAACCAAGATGCCTTGTCCTATTTTGCCTTCATTTTGCCTTCATTTTGCCTTCATTTTGGCTTCATTTTGGCTTTATTTTGGCTCTTGCTTTGCTCCCCTTATGCTTTCCAAAAAACCTATGTATGATAAAAATATTTGTGCATAGATGTATAGTGGTGGGTCGCACGGTGAAATATAAGCAAAAATATCAATGATAGGGGGGGCTATTAATCCCTTGTGTTACTATTATAGGCACTTTAGGGCAATAGAAATAGAAACGGCATCCTCCGTGGAGATAGGCAAGAGCCACACATCCATTATGGAGAATACCGTTTCTAAGTATAGAATATCCGATTTTTACGAACTTGTCAAGACTTTTGACAAAGAATTTAGCGGATGCGAGATTTTGTTATACTTTTTGTACCCATTTTGTACCCATTTTGAGTTATGTTTTGGGAGATATTTACGTTAATTTTTCGATCAATTTGATGCCTATTTGTTTCCTATTTTTTGCCTATTTTTTCTTCCATTTTTCTTCATAGCAAAACACATCAAATCAGATCTAAAAGGATAGAAAAAACAAGGGCACGTTTTATGCCCTTGCTTTCGTTATTAATTTCGATTTTTGTGCCGGAACAAGTATTCATCTCTGATACGGTTTCTCTCTTCGGCAAGCTCGCATTTGCATTTGATAGGAATGCCCTCTCTATCAAACCAATAAAGCCTTTTGCGTTTGGGAGCATTGCATATCGCACAATAGGGAATACCGTTGACATAATAAGGTTTAGCCTCTCTTTGAGGCATATTCCTCATTTTTTCAATCAATGCCTCAATAGATAATTGCATTTATCCCTCTCCGCTCGTGAAGATATTAGTTTTTCTTAATCCCCAATATCTCCGCATACTTGTGATACGAGTTCTTGAGATTGCCCTCTCGTCTATCGTTCCCCTTGCATTCAAAAGGGATGCACATTTCATACAAACGGCTATAAATCCTCTGATGACTAACATCTGCAGGGTTTTTTATTTCGTTTGCGGTAAGATTGGTGGTGATAATCGTCGGCTTTTTTGCCTTGTATCTGCCATCAATTACAGTATGTACTATTTCCTGCATATACTCTGATTGCCTTTCAACCGCCAAATCGTCGATTATTACAAGGTCATAAGAGTTTATTTTGTCAAGAAATTCATCCTTTTTGCCATACGTTCCCTCTAAAGCTCTTGTTATTGCAGGAAAGCTCGTTACATAACAGTATTTGCCTTTATCTATTAAAGCATTTGCGATACATAGAGAAGCATACGTTTTGCCTCTTCCGACATTACCGTATATCAAAAGCCCTTTGCCGTCTGCTTTGAATTCTTCAAAGTTATCCACAAATTTCTTTGCTATCTCTATTATTTCGGGATTGCTACCGTCATCGTTGGCAAAATTGCATTTGTGCATAGATTTGTCGGGCAAACAATCATCTCTAATTCTTTGTATGCGTTCTCTTTGCTTCTCGGCTTCAATCTCGGCTTCTTCGCACTTGCACATAATAGTTACGATTTGTCCGCCCCAAAAGTCTAATTTTTTCTGCTTAGGAGTGTTGCATTTATGACAGTAAAGGATGCCATCAACAACATAATCTCCTGCTTCCGTTGTGTCGATAGAGTTAGATTTATTAACTAACTGTTCAATATACTCTTTCATTTAGCCCTCCTTGTGTGTTTATAATATGCCATCAAGCTCACTTGCTTTGTTTATGGTGGGAATGGTAGAGGATTGTGTTTGATATTCATCGTTCCACCCCTCTCCTGCAAACCAAGAAGAGCCGTTTTTGATGTATTTTGCCTCTCTTTTGAGGGCTTGAATTTCTGCGTTGTAATTATTTATCCCTCTCTCGACGGTTTCATAATCAACGGGATTGCTAACACGAGTGCGAGCTTTGATGTAGGATAGAAAAGCATTCTTTTTGCCACTTTTACGAGGATATTTTTCCCATAGGGCTTCAAATTCTTCTCGATACATTGTTGCATCTTTAGATGCAATGGCAATTTTATCTTTACTTAACTTATCTTTACTTAACTTAAGTGTACTACCCCCTATACTACCCTCTATACTACCCCCTATGCTACCCATAGCATTATTGCTCTCTTGTGCCGATGCTTTATGTCCGCCTCGTTGTCCGTTAAGCCGATTGACAATGTGTGGAACGATTAGGTCGGTATATGTATCTAATATTGGGTTATCTTCGTGAGAGGGAATTGGAGAGTTTCCTTTGCTATCTTGATAATCGTATAATTCCCAAAATACTTTGTGAAAATCTTCGGGTGATAGCTTTCTCATAGCTTTTGCCCACGATTTATCAAAAAGAAATCCTTTATCCAATGAATAACCTTTGGAATTATTACCCATAGCTATCTCGCCGCCCTCTCTTCAAGCCATCTTTCAAGGCTTTTAATAGGGATAATCAACCGCCTCTCTGATACACGGATTGCAGGGAAGCCCTGCTCGTGCGTTAATTGATAAGCTACGGAACGAGATATGCCTAACATTGATGCCATTTCTTCAACCGAAACGGTCATTTTGTCCTTTGTCATACAATTACACCTCCTCGTTGTTATCCATCTTCTCGATGATTTGCATAATCTTTGCTTTCTCTTCTTCGGGAAGCTCTTTGCGGAGCTTTCGTGAGAAATTCTCATCTCTCATACCCATTGCTTCCGCAACCTGCCATTGTTTTAAGCCCTTTGCTCCCATAAATCTTCTAATTTCTTCATTTGCTCTTGCCATAGTTTCCTCCTTTTTTGTGATTTTTAGTATTGACAAATGATTTTGAGTGTGTTATAATTCTCTTGTGAGATAAAAAAGTTGTTTTTATCTCTTGAGAAAATTATATAGTGCATTTTGTGTATTGTCAATATGATACGCAAAAGATATTTTTAGAAAAATTATGGAGGGGAAAATGAGTCAAAATTATTCTTCGTACAATATTAAGTTTTATAAAAGGTCATACGATTTGATTAAGACATTGGGTGATGTAACACAAAAAACTATTGCAGAGTATGTGGGAGTCGGACAATCAAAAATAAATGATATCTTACAGTTTGAATGTAATCCTCAAGGATATGCAAACAAAGAGCCTAAAGCCGAAACAGTTGTCAAAATTGCAAAGGCATTCAATGTAAGCACCGATTATCTTCTTGGATTTACGGATTATAAGACAACCGATAGAGCAACAAAGGAGCTTTGTAATACTTTGGGATTGTCTGAAGAGGCAATCGACATATTGTCGGCTAATCCTAATTCTGCGTTGGCAAAAGAATTTAGAGGCACTTGGGCTAATGAAATGGTTGAAAGAACGAAAAAAAACAATGAGAGTAGCATAGATGAGCTTGTTGAGAAAGAAACAATGTTTATCGCAGAAACGGTGTCTGATAATGTTGCTCCGGTTATCAATTGGCTAATAAATGATTATGTTGAAGATTTTATTAGATCATTATATGATGACGATGATTTTATAAATCATTCATTTATTGCATTATTTAAGGAATATATAGAGGGTATTGATGCGGAAAAATGTGAAATCATAGACATTTCTGACGATAATATCAATTCAAAAACGCAACAATTTTCAATTGCTAATAGCCATATTTATGCAATATGTAAAGACGGAAGTTATATGCATAGCCATCAAAATATAAAATCTCTACTCATTGACTCCCGAATAGGAGAAATTAATGCAAGACTATACAATCTAAAATACAAAAAAATGTCGAAAGAAAGAGGGTGAAAGAATGAAACGTAATGCCAAAGGTAACGGAACGGTTAGGCAAAGAGCAGACGGTACTTGGGAAGCCCGGTGCATTATCAACGGCAAACGCAAGAGCTTTTATGCGGATAGGCAATCAGATGTCCTTAAGAAAATGCGTGAGGCAATGAAAATGCAGGATGACGGAATTGTGTTTGAGCCTACACGAGTTACAATAGCGCAATGGCTTGATTTGTGGCTTGAGGAGTACGTTAAGCCCTCAAATAAGCCCCTCTCTTATAGCACATATAAGAGCCGTGTTGAAACGCATATTAAGAAACATCTCGGCAAGATTAAGTTAACCGCCTTAAATTCAACACAAGTACAATCTTTCTATAACCACCTTTTGAGAGTGGATGCCCTCTCTCCTAAAACAATCAAGAACGTTCACGGTATTCTTCACAAAGCTCTCGATCAAGCAATGAAATTGCGATATATTGGCTTTAATCCGTGCGATGCTTGTATATTGCCCCGAATGGAGAAAAAAGAAATTAAGCCACTCAATGAAACGGAGATTAAGGAGTTCTTAAGGCTTATAAACGATGGTGAGCCTCTTAAGGATCTATTTACCGTTGCATTATTCACAGGTATGCGAGAGGGAGAGATTTGCGGATTGTCCTGGAGTGGTGTTGATTTCAAGCAGGGAACGATTACTGTAAAGCAACAATTATGCCGTGAAAAAGAAAAAGGCGGTAAGCATTACATAGCTACCACCAAAAATAGTAAGGTTAGAACATTGACCGTTGCGCCATTCGTTATGGATATTCTCCACAAGGTAAGAAAAGAGCAAATTAAGAATAGATTGCTTGTAGGAACGGATTGGCAGAACGAGTTTGATTTAGTATTTACTAACGAGCTTGGACATTTCATTGTGCCATACACCGCAAATAAACGATTTAAGAGGATTGCAACCAAATTAGGCAGACCTGATGCAAGATTTCACGATTTGCGACATACCTATGCGGTGACATCATTACAAGAGGGTGACGATGTTAAAACTGTGCAAGAAAATCTCGGTCACGCAACCGCAAGTTTTACTCTTGATGTATACGGACACGTTTCTGAAAAGATGAAGCAGGAAAGTGCCAAAAGAATGCAATCATATTTTGACAAAATTAATGCGTAAAAATTCTATAAGGGGTAAAATAAGGGGTAAAAACCGATTTTGCCCCCTATTTTTTGAAATAAAAAAAGCCCTAAAGCCCTTGATATATAAGGATTTTAGGGTTTTTTAATGATTGGCGGAGAAGGAGAGATTTGAACTCTCGCGCCGGTTATGTCCGACCTACACCCTTAGCAGGGGCGCCTCTTCGGCCTCTTGAGTACTTCTCCAAAATACCCGTGTGAACTGCCGCTTGCATCCGTTCACGCCCAATAATTATATACAATTTTCGGTCATTTGTCAATAGCTTTTTACTAAATAATTGATTTTTTTATTATTTTATTTATGCAGTGATTGATTTTTCTTTGAAAATGTGTTATTATAATTAAGCATCGTCGTTTTCGGAGGATTTTTATGAGAAGAATAAGACTTGTGTCACTGTTTATGGTTATGCTCATGCTTTTGGTTACGCTTTCTGCGTGCCATTGTGAGCCATCAAGCGAAGAGTGGCATCTATATAGTTACGTCAAAAAAACACAGTTCATTGGTGGAGTGGAGCGCAATATGGGTTTTTCAACCGCTTCGGTAGCTTATCCTTTCTGTAATGCGGATTTTAACAAAACAAAAATATCATTTTCTTCGGGCAATGTCCATTTCAGCACATGGGAAGGCGAAGCTCTTGAAGGAACTTACACCTATGAGCACATCGGCAATTACACGAGGGTATATATGAGCTTTAGCAACGGAGAGACGGCTGAAGGTGATGCTATGAAGGGATTTTGGGGCGAGAGCAGACTTGTTTTCAAATTCCGTGACGTACAATACACCTTTTCAGACAACAAAATTGAGGCGAAGCAGACTCTTGAAGAAATCGTTAAGACAGTTAAGGATGGAAAAACTAAGGTGCTTCATCCCGCTACTGTAAGCAAGACCGAGGGTGGATATAACGTTCGTTTTAGTGAGATTGTAAGTTATTTTGCCGCAGAGGATACTGCAGTTTACGCCATCAAGATTGCGTCGGACGGTAGCTATAGCGTGCTTGAGGAAATTCTTGAGGGGGAAGTGCTTTCCACCTATAATGAAGATGCAAATTATGTAGTTCTCTATTACGTTGAAAAATAAAATTTAAAGCCGAGGTGTGTCTCGGCTTTTATTTTGCGAACGTGTTCAAAAATAAATCTTGCATTTATATTTATTTTATGGTAAAATATACACGATATTTGTAATAAATATCCATTATTTTGAAAGAACGGAGAATTTTATGGCTAAAGACAGAAAAGAATTATGGCGCGCATTGAAGTTCACCTTGATCTCATTCAGCGCAGGCATTATACAGATTGGCTCGTTCACTCTTCTCAACGAATTTGTTTTGGGAGCTGACAAGGCAGCTATATCTCACTTTATTGCTCTTGTTTTGTCGGTTATTTGGAATTTTACCATTAATCGAAAGGTAACCTTTAAATCTTCTAACAACATTGTTAAATCAATGATACTTGTCGCATTGTTTTACGTTGTGTTCACACCCGCATCCACCTTTTTTATGGAGTGGGCAACGAGTGCGAACTGGAACGAATATCTTGTTGAAGGTATCAATATGATCGCCAACTTTGTGCTTGAATATCTTTTCACACGTTTTGTTGTTTATAGAAACTCTTGCGATACGGCAGAGCAAAAATAAAAAATCGGGCGAAAGCCCGATTTTTTGATTGACAAGGTATTTTAAATATGGTACAATCTACCTTGCATTAATTGTTTTTGAGGTGTATATGAATTTTGAATTTTTTGCGGTCAGCATAATGTTTGGCATCGGTCTTGCAATGGACGCTTTTTCGGTATCCCTTGCAAACGGCATGAATGAAAAGAGAATGAAGGTTGGCAGAATGTGTACCGTTGCGGGCATTTTTGCATTCTTTCAGGCGATTATGCCATTGCTTGGATGGGTTGCTGTGCATACCGTTCTTGAATACTTTCACGAGTTCTCCAAATTTATTCCATATATTGCTCTTATACTTCTTGCATACATAGGCGGAAAAATGATATACGAGGGATTAAAAAAGGACTGCGATTGTGAGGATTGCTCGGTTGGTTTTACAGGACTCATAGTGCAGGGAATTGCAACATCAATCGACGCGCTCTCTGTGGGACTTGACATAGGTCATTATGAATTTTTTGAAGCGCTCATTTGCGCCATCGTAATTGCGATCGTGACCTTTATTATTTGTATGTTCGGTGTATGGGCGGGCAAAAAGTTCGGCAATATGCTCTCCAACAAGGCAACCGTTTTTGGTGGAGTGATTCTTGTTTGCATAGGTATTTACATATTTGTTAAAGGAATACTTGGACTATAATAAAAAATCAGCAGGGAGTACCTGCTGATTTTTTATACTTTCAAATTTTTATTTGTCGGGGAGTTGGTTTAAGTTAAAGTTGCAACACTTCTTAGTTTGGTTGTCGCGCAAGATTCTATCGGTCACTGTGCCGGACACGGAGTGTCATTCTGGAGCAGCTCTTGTGTCCCTTCGGAGATTCTATCGGTCACTTCGTTCCCTCCAGAATGACACAAGGGCGCGATAGAATCTCGGCACAGTTTCCCTCAAGAATGACGCGCGGAATCTTTGCTATCTACAAACCCACGCGTCATCCTCGAGGGAGTTGCGCCCAAGATTCTTCGCTACGCTCGAGAATGACGACTAAAGTCGTCGAGCGCAAACGACCGAAGGATCTTGCGTGGAGCACAAATTTTGATTTGTCGGGGAGATAGGAAGAATGAAATCGTGGCAAAGCCACGATGAAATCCAAGAGAACTTGGATGAAATCCTCGACAAAATGCCTCGGATGAAATCAAATCCGCCCCCATATCCTGCCGCAAGGCAGATTTCATCGCTTTAGCGATTTCATCCGTGATAACGGATTTATTCCGCTTTGGCGGATTTAACTGCGGTGCTTCGCACCGCTAAATCCCA
>JBGVNP010000223.1:0-1878 GCA_045125655.1 Eubacteriales bacterium
AGATAATGGAGATCATTAAGGCTCCCGACTTCCCCGGCGGCGGACAGATAATCTACGACTATGAGCAGATGAAAAATATATACGATAACGGAGACGGCTCCTTCAGGATTCGTTCAAAGTACGTATATGATGCTAAGGAAAACTGCATAGATATTCTCGAAATACCCTATTCTACCACAATTGAGCAGATTCTTAATAAGATATCTGCCTTGGTTAAGGAAGGCAGGCTTAAGGAAATCGTTGATTTCAGAGATGAGATCGACCGCGACGGCTTCAAGCTTACGCTTGATTTGAGAAAGGGCGTTGATCCCGATAAGCTGATGCAAAAGCTCTTTAAGATAACTCCTCTTGAAAGTAGCTTTAAGTGCAACTTCAATATTATTATTGATGGCGAGCCCCGTCAGCTTGGTGTCGTTGATATTCTTAACGAATGGATCGCCTTTCGTAAGAGCTGCCTTACCAGAGAGCTTAAATTTGATCTTGGCAAGAAGAAGGATAAGCTTCATCTTCTCTTAGGCCTTGGAAAGATACTCCTTGATATTGACAAGGCAATACGTATCATCAGAAAGACCGAAAAGGAAGAAGACGTTATTCCTAATCTTTGTGATGGCTTCAGTATTGACGAGATACAGGCTAACTATATTGCAGAGATAAAGCTCCGTAACCTTAACCGCGAGTATATCCTTAACCGTATTTCCGAAATAGAGGATATCAAGCGTCAAATTGCCGAAATTGAGGAGATACTTGCAGACGAATATAAGCTCAAGGCACTCATTGCAAAGCAGTTGACCGATATCAAGAAAAAATACGGTCAAGACAGGAAAACGAAAATCGTTCACTCCAACAACATCGAGGTTTACGTTGAAGAAAACGAAGTTGAGAATTATCCTTGTAAGATAGTTCTTTCCAAGGAAGGCTATTTCAAGAAGATCACTTACAAGTCTCTTCAGGGCAACGACGAGCAAAGATTTAAGGAAGGCGATAGTCTCAGACAAATCTTTGATGCCGAGAATAAAGACACGGTATTGTTCTTTACAGATAAAGCTCAGCTTTATCGAGCAGCCGTTGCCGATTTTGAAAATTCAAAGGCTTCCGTCATTGGAGACTTCCTTCCTGCCGCACTGAAAATGGACGCAGGCGAAAAGCCCATATATATGACTGTTCAAAGCGAATTCAGAGCAGGATATAATTATGTTTTCATCTTTGAGAACGGTAAGGGCTTGCGTGTTAACGAGAAGGCATACGAAACTTCAAGTGTCAGAAGAAAGCTCAAGGGTATTTATTCTACCGCTTCGCCGATAGTTGCAGTATTCTCGGAAAAAGAAAAGGATCCCTATGAGATAATGCTTGTCTCAAGTGAGGACAGAGCGATAATTATCAAGACGTCTCTCGTTCCTATAAAGTCAACAAAGACGTCTATGGGCGTGCAGCTTATGACGATCAAGAAAAATCATAAGCTTATAAATGCGCTTGACAATTTTGAAAGCGTTTATGAAAATACAAAGGGATACAGAAAGCTAAAGCTTCCCGCTACGGGTGTTCTGCTCAGCGAGAAGGATATAAAAAAGCAACAGCTGAGTATGGATATATAAAGGAGACAAGACCATGAGAGAAAGAACAAGAAAGCTCATAACTAAAATATTGGCGCTTGCAATGGCAGCGTTCATGTGTATAGGAACTTTATATTATCTGTTTATTATGTTTGCTTAAAACAAAAACGGTCTTCAAACGAAGACCGTTTTTGTTTTATTGAAGATAGCGCAAAATATCTTCGGCATTTGTATCAGGCTTGACTTTGGGCATAACATGCTCGATATTTCCCTCTTCGTCAACAATAAACGTGGTACGAACAATGCCAAGGCTTGTCTTGCCGTACAG
>JBGVNP010000224.1:0-22955 GCA_045125655.1 Eubacteriales bacterium
CAAGGAGGGTTCAGGCTACCTGCTTCACGAGTGTGAGTACGGTGCTAAGGCTTCCATCAACGTTCCGGAGGGAATTACCCAGGTAGGATTTATCGTTCGTACAGGCTGCTCCGATCCCGGTGGAAGCGCTTGGGGCGATGCAACTAAAGACTGGAGTGAAGACAGATTTGCCATCATTGAGGGCGAAGATACATATATTTGGCTTAAATCGGGCGATCCCGCTCAATATACGAGTACTGACGGAGGAAAGACTTTGACTCAGATCAAGAAGTTCACACTTGCAGGAATGACATCATTCCACAAAATTGAATACAGCCTTACTCCTAAGACTACAATCAAATCCTACAAGGACGTTAAGGTTATGGATGGTGATACAGAGCTTACCATTACCAATATAAGCACTATGGGCAAGGAAGCAAGCAGCGGATATATTGAAGTTGATGAAACGCTTGACCTTTCCAAGACATACACCATAGAAATTGAGGGATACGGAAGCATTCCCGTAGTTCCCAATAAGATTTTTGACAGTGAGGAATTTGCAGAGAAGTATCACTATGAAGGTGATGACCTTGGCTCATACATCAGCGAAGACGGAAGCAGCACAACATTTAAGGTTTGGGCTCCCACAGCTTCAAAGGTTGTTCTCGATCTTTACAAGTCCGGTCATGAGGGTGAGGCTTATGCTCATATTGAAATGACTCGCGGAGAAAAGGGTGTATGGAAGCATACTGAGATTGGAGCAGGCCACGGTACTTATTATACTTACACAGTAACTACCTCAGTTGGCACCCAGCAAGCTACCGACCCCTACGGCAGGGCTGCGGGCCTTAACGGCAACAGAACTATGGTAGTTGATCTGAAGAAGACTAATCCCAACGGTTGGGATAACGACAAAGCAGTATCCGACATCTCTTCTTATTCAGAGGCATTTATTTGGGAGGTTCACGTTCGCGATTTTTCAAACCGTATAGAACAGTCCGAATATAAGGGCAAGTATCTTGCATTCACAGAAAGAGGTCTTACAAACGAGCATGGAGTTGCGGTTTGTGTTGATTACCTTGTTAAGCTTGGTGTAACTCACGTTCACCTTCTTCCTGTTTACGATTATGCTACTGTGGACGAGGCAAATCCCGACTCTCAGTTTAACTGGGGATACGATCCCAAGAACTATAACGTTCCCGAAGGTAGCTATAGCTCGGATCCTTATAACGGAGAAGTGAGAATCAATGAATTCAAGCATATGGTTCAGGCGCTTCACGAAGCGGGAATCGGCGTTATTATGGACGTTGTTTATAACCATACATTCAGTGGAACAGATAGCAGCTTCCACAAAATCGTTCCTTATTACTATTATAGATACAATGCTAACGGTTCTAACTCCAATGCTTCCGGATGCGGTAACGATACAGCTTCCGAGCGTTATATGTTCCGTAAGTTCATCGTAGATAGCACAACATATTGGATGGAAGAATACAATCTTGACGGCTTCCGTTTCGACCTTATGGGTCTTCACGATCTTGAAACAATGAAGCAGGTTGAGGCAGCAGTTCACGCAATCAACCCCAACGCTATCATTTACGGTGAAGGTTGGACAATGGGTAGCACAACTGACGGTAGTCCTCAGGCAAACCAGACAAACATCGGTCAGGTTACAGCTACAGGCGGTGCTATCGGCGGAATCGCAGTATTTAACGATGCTATCAGAAACGGTCTTAAGGGTAGCAGTGGATTCGGTGAGATTACCAAGGGTATTCTTAACGGCGCAGCAGATGCTGGTAACTTGAGCAAAGTATTGTTCGGTATCAGAGGTGGTGACACAAGTGCTGCAGGTTGGAGAGTTCCTAACTCTATGGTTATCAACTATATGAGTGCTCACGACAACCTTGCTCTTTGGGACCAGCTCACACTGACAATGGGTTCCAATGTAGCTGCTAAGGCAAAGATGAACCGTCTTGGCGCAGCTATCCTCTTCATCTCCAAGGGTACACCCTTCATGCAGGCGGGTGAAGAAATGCTTCGTTCCAAGCCCCTCTACGATAAAGAAGGTAACTTGGTTAAAGGCGAATTTAACGAAAACAGCTATAATGCATGTGATGAAACCAATAACCTCAAGTGGGAAGCACTTACTTCCGCCTCTGAAGAATATAAGATGATGCAGTACTATGCAGGTCTTGCAGCTATGAGAAAGGCATACCCCATCTTCTCCGATACAGCAACTCGTATTCAGGAAACTGCTCTCGGTACTTGCGGATATGCAATCAAGTATACACTTGGTACTCAGGAAGCAGTAGTTCTTATTAATGCATCCGGCAGCAGCGCAAGCTACACATTGAGCGGTGCATGGAAACTTGTTGCAACAGTTGATGAATCCAACATCAACAGATCTCACAACGGCGGTACAGTAAATGTTCCTGCAGGCGGAATCTTGGTTTACGTTAAATAATTGACCTATTGACTCATTTAATAAATGTTAATAAGGAGAATAATATGAAAAGAACATTTAAAATATTATCCTTTCTTTTAGCTCTTCTTTTTGCAGTAACAGTATTTACTGCATGTGGTGACTCCACCAACACTCAGACCGGTGAATCCAAAGATATGATCACAATTCAATGGGTACAGGGTCAGAAGGTTTTAAAGGAAGAAGTAATTGAAAAGGGTGCAAAGGTTCAGGAATGGACACCCGTCGTTGAGGGTATGGAATTCCAGGGCTGGTACGAAAGACCTTACGTAAAAAAATTCGACTTTGATAAGAAGCTCACTAAGAGCACAAGAATTTATGCATACTTCAAGTCAACAGGTGATGAAGGCAGCGGTGAATTCGAAATGCCTGACTGGTATCTTATAGGTGCCGGTAAGGGTGACCTTAGCAAGTCTAATAACTGGAACCATGAGGCCTCCGGTAAGAATCTTGGTTTGTATGCGGGTGAAGATGGAATCTATAAGATTACGTTGAACTTGTATGCAGGTGACCAGTTCAAGATGACTAAAGACTTTGCTTGGGACGCTGAAATGGCGATCGATAAGATGGCTGGCTTTGCTGACGGTAAGGTTAAGGATGCTGAAGGTACGGTAGTATTCGAAGCAGGCGAAAATAATAACTTCGTAGTAGCAGAGGGTCAGGACGGTAAGTACGAGATCACATTTGATCCTAACACTGGACTTATCAACTTTACATTGATTGAAAGACTTGACAGTATGCCCGACGATATCCGTTTGATTGGCGACAACAACGGTTGGGGCACAGTTTACGGTGAGGAAGACTTCAAGTTTACTACTATGGATAACGTAAATTGGACATATACATGGGAAGTAACTTCTCCTGTTAAGTTCAAGGTATATAACAATAGCTCCGGTGTTTACTATCCCGGTGGTGTTGATAATGACCTTCATATTGACGTAGAAGGCACATACACAATTTCCTTCAATAGCAAGACAAGAGTTATTGTTGTTACTGATGCAAGCGGTAAGGAGATTGATGTTGGATTTACAAGCGGCGGCAGCACAGGTGGTGGCGAAGGTGGTGGATCCACAGTTACACCTAATGCAAATCCCGTTGATAAGGTTTACCTTGTAGTAAATAGCACTTGGAACGACGGTTCCATTATGGGTGCTTGGGTATGGGGCGCAGGCGATCAGTGGATCGTAGCAACTCCCACAGAAGATCCTAACGTATTTGAAATTACTCTTCCTGCAGGTACAAATATGCTTGTATTTGCTGACTTGAATAAAGGTGCTACTGAGCTTGGCGATCAGTGGATCAATAAGCGCGAGCAGTCCAGTGACCTTGCGGTTCCCGATAAGAGCGACGATAAGATCTATTACCATGTAGCAAATGCTACTTGGTCCAATAGCAGTGAACCTGTAGGTGGCGGAAGCACAGGCGGTAACACACCCGGCTCCATCCCTGAAGGTCCTGGCACGTTGGTATTCTTCCAGAACAACTGGAAGTGGACAGATGTTAGATGCCACTATTGGGGCGATGGTGAAACAACTTGGCCCGGTGAATCTATGATTCTTGTTGGTGAAGTTGACGGCTTTGAGGTATATGCGATCAGAGTTCCCGCTAACGTGTCCGGTATCATCTTTAACGGTGTTAAGGATGACGGCTCAGGTGTGCTTGATCAGACACCCAATATCGAATCCGGTATCGTTGAAGGCGCAGGTTGGAAGATGGAATACGTAGATGGAAATACTACAGCTCCTTTTGTATACAATCCCGAAGGTTGTTCACATACTTCTACAGGTGCAGGTACAGTAGTTGAAGCAGCTACTTGCACAACACCCGGTAAGACATCTTACGTTTGCGATAAGTGTGCAGAAACATACGTAGTTAATACTCCTGCAACAGGACATATCTACGGTGATAACGGTGTGTGCACATCTTGTGGTGTAGGTAGTGTATATACAGTGGTTGGTGAAGCCGGTCTTTGCGGAAGTGCATGGGCAACAGGTGACACAGCTAACGATATGACATTTGATCCTGAGACAGGTGTTTATACAAAGACATTTGAAGGCATTGCGGCAGGTACATATCAGTATAAGGTTTGCCGTGATCACAAATGGGGTGCTGGTGAGTATCCTACAAATGCTGCTAACCAAACTCTTAATGTTTCTAAGGATGGTGCTACAATCGTTGTAACTTGGAACCCCAAGACACAAACACTCACAGCAGTAGAACAGTAAAAAATCTATAGTTTATCCCCGCGCTCAAATGAGCGCGGGGGTTGTTTATATAGCTATAGTATACAAAATAGGGAAGGGCTTTTTGTGGATTTTGCATTGTTGAAATCAGAGATGATTTGTGATATAATATAAAATGATAAATTATGCTTAAGTATGCATATTTTACATATTAATCAGCCGCTTTGTGTGCGGCGAAAGGAGTTATAAAACATGAATAATTTCAAACAAATTCGTTCAATGATTGCTTTTGCTTTGATGCTCGCAATGATTTTTTCAACGTTCGCGTTGAGCTCTTGCGATATCTTCAATTCATGGTTTGGCAACGGCGGTATAGGTAACGGAAATGGGGGTGATATCCTTAATGACCCTATGCCCGATCCCATTGACGATAACTACAGAACGTTGTATCAAATTTACGTCAGATCTTTTGCCGACAGTGACGGAGATGGCATCGGTGATATCCGCGGCATAATTGAAACCTTCGATTATCTCAATGACGGCGATATGGCAAACGGCACCGACCTCGGTGTTCAGGCGATTTGGCTTACACCTATTTTTGAGGGCAACTCACCTCACAAATATGATGCAATAGATTTCTACAACGTTGATCCCACATTCGGTACAAAGGATGATCTTGTAGAGCTTATCGAGCTTTGCGATAAGAGAAACGTTAAGCTTATTCTTGACCTTGCTCTTAACCATACGTCAACCTCTTGTAGCTGGTTCCAACAATCAAAAAAGGCGCGTATAAACGGTGATAAGTCTAACAAATACTATGATTACTACGTTTGGAGTACATCTGAACAAACGGGTTATACAAAGCTCAGCGGACATAATTTGTGGTATGAATCAAGATTTGATGTTGGTGGTAGTATGCCCGACCTCAACTATGATAACCAAGCGGTACGAAACGAAATGCTCAACGTTGCTAAATATTGGTTAGAACTCGGTGTTGACGGCTTCCGTTTCGATGCTGTTAAGTATATTTATTTTGAAAATCACGTTAAATCACCTGAGTTTTATAATTGGTTTAATGGCGAGCTTCGTAAGGAATATCCTGATATTTATCTCATAGGTGAGTGCTGGGATACTGAAGCTAATATTCTCAAATACTATAAATCAATGAACTGTTTTTATTTCCCATTGGCAGGCAACGGTGCATTGGCATCTGCAGGTAGAGGAACAGGCCCTATAAGTACGTTTACGAGTCAAGTAGAAAGCTTCCAAAGCAAGATAGCTTCAGTTAACTCTAATGGTATGATGTCCTTGTTCCTTTCCAATCACGACCAGGATAGAAGTGCAGGATATATAGTTGGTACAAATCAGAGAAAAATGGCTGCAAGCTTGTATCTTCTCACACCCGGTACTCCCGTAATCTATTACGGCGAAGAAATCGGTCTTAAGGGCTCAGGAGATTCTCCCGACGATGCTAACCGCCGTCTTCCTTTCAAATGGGGAGACGTTTGGACTTGTGAACCACACCATCAAGCAACCTACTCCATTGACCTTTGGGATGACACTGCAGACGATCAGCGCAAGGATGAGGATAGCTTGCTTATCCACTATACGAAGGTCCTCAATATACGTCATAGCTATCCCGCAATAGCTCGCGGTACGTATAAAGCGCTTTATACGGGAAAAGCTAACTGTGGTGGTTTCTTGATTAGCTATAATGATGAAAACCTTGTGTTGCTTCACAATACATCTGCAACTGAAACTATGACTATTGACCTTAAAAAGCTTAACAATCTCAATGCATATACATACTTTATGATTCTTGAGACCGTGGGCGTTTCTGATGCAAGTCTTGACGGTACAGTACTTACACTTGGTCCTCAAACCAGTGTTCTTCTTCAGTGATTAGCAAATTGTTCAAAATGAATTTATAAAAATTGTTAAAAGTGCTAAAAAATCACCCGAACATATATATTCATATTGACAAATCTATTTATTAGTATTATAATATTATATGCGCGAAATGTGCGTAAATTAAATTATTATTTAGGAGGAGAATTAGTTATGAAAATGACTAAAATCTTGTCACTCATCCTCGTTCTCGTTATGGCAGTTAGCTGCATCGTAGCGTGCGGTGGTGATAACACAGGAGATGGTGGTTCATCTTCAAAAATGAAAATTACAATGTGGGTTTCTACAACTGACGGCGTTAAAGGCCAGACGCTTGAGCAGGTAAAAGCTTTCAAAGCAGAAATGGGTTATGATTTCGATATCGAAATCGAAACAGTCGGTGAAGGCGATGCAGGTTCTTTGGTTCTTGCTGACCTTCAGACTGCTCCTGATATGTATTGGTTTGCTCAGGACCAGCTTCCTCGTCTTGTATTGGGTAATGCTCTTGCAAAGCCCGGTGTAAAGGCAACTGAAACAATTAAGGCAAATAATGATGCTGAATCCATTATTGCTGCAACTGTTTCTGACACAGTTTATGCATATCCTTTGACATCTGACAACGGGTATTTCTTGTACTACAATAAGAGCATCGTTAAAGATCCCACCAGCCTTGAGGCAATTGTAGCGGCTTGTAAGGGAGCAGGCAAGAAGATTGGTTATGCAGTAGAAAACGCTTGGATTATGGCAAGCTTCTTCTTTGCACAAAAGCAGGGCACAAAAGCTCCTATTTGTAACTCAACATGGACATACTCCGAAGATGGCAAGAATCCCGTTGCGCATGCAGACACATTTAACTCTGCAAACGGTCTTATTGCTATGAAGGCTATGAGTGCAATGACAACATCCGGTGCTTGGGTAAATGCTGATAACGATTTCTCCGGAACAGCAGCTTTGGTTTCCGGTATTTGGAACTATGATGCAGCAGTTCAGGCATACGGCGATAATTTGGGCATAGCTAAGCTTCCCACATTTACAGTTGACGGTCAGACATACCAGCTCGGCTCTTACAAGGGTTGCAAGCTTATCGGTGTTAAGCCTCAGGCTGATGAGCAGAAGGCGAAGATCTGCTCTGAGCTCGCTCTTTGGCTCACAAATGAAGCTAACCAGCTCGAAAGACACTATATGTTCGGTTGGGGTCCCTCCAACAAGGAAGCTCAGAAGGATGAGTCTGTAATGACACACCCTGCACTTAAGGCTCTTGCAGCACAGAACGAATTTGCACAGTCCCAGGGCGTTATCCCCGGTGACTGGTGGACTCCCGCTGCATTGCTCGGCACAGCTTCTTACAAGCATGACGGTGGCGATGTTAACGAGGCTTGGTTCTTGGAAGCACTTGCAGAATACCAGAAGACAATCGACGGTTTGTTGGTAAAATAATTCCTAAATAAATTTGATATTTAGTTGAAAAGGGGTGGATCCCTTGTGGATTCGCCCCGATTTCATTGAAAGGCATTGTTGCCCGTTATATAAAGGACAAATGTCTGTTATGTATCGGTCAACAGTGCCTTGTCGTTAGTTAATCAATATTTTTATATGTGGATCATATTTCGCATAAAATATGATTTTTATTAATTGGAGGAAAAATATATGAACAATATGGATTTCTTCTGGACGGCGTTTTTGTATATTATATTAGCTGAAGTAATTATTTTTCCGCTTAGCTATTATATTATCAAAATTATGTCAGGGGATAATCGACAAGGAGAATTAAGCGTCCTTGAATATTTAAAGCTCGATAAGTTTGATGCTTTTTTCTATAAGCTCGAACGATTTGTTGCTGCTATTCCTGGATATATTAAATCTTTGATCCTCTCTTTGGGACGTAAAATTAAAGATATCGTTCTTGCAATCAAGGATGAAATATCTGATATTATCAGGACATTTGCAAAAGGAAATTGGGCAGTCAAGCTTTCATTCTTAGTTTTTGGATTTGGTAATATTTATTATGGACAGATTCTTCGTGGAATCTTGTTTCTTGTATTTGAAATCGTATTTTTCGTTTATATGCTCTTTCCGACGGGTGGACTTTATTGGATAAATAAGGTTCAGTGGTTTGTTAAGGGCGCAACCGTTGGTACTCTTCAGGGTCAGGAGGTATATAATCCTGCAACTGATACATACGGTTGGCAAGATGGCGATGATTCTGTGAGAGTTTTGCTTTACGGTCTTCTTTCCGTAATTTTTATTATTGCATTTATTGTTACTTGGAGAATGCAGGTAAAGCAATGCCGTATTAATATGGATATAAGAGCGAAGGGAAGAAGAATCAAATGCTCGAAAGATGATCTTAAATCACTTCTTGATGAGCAGTTCTATAAGACACTTCTTACCCCCTCATTGCTCGGTATCCTTGTGTTCACAGTATTGCCCATTATTTATATGGTGATTATTGCTTTTACCAACTATGATTCAGCACATGACGGACATTCAAACTTGTTTTCTTGGGTAGGATTTGACAACTTTAATGCATTCACTGGATTTGGTGAAGGCAAATTGGCTCTTGCTCTTGGGGAAATGGTTGGATGGACACTTATGTGGGCATTCTTCGCAACGTTTACAAACTATATATTTGGTATGCTTGTTGCTATTATGATTAATAAAAAGGGAATTAGATTCAAAAAATTGTGGAGAACAATTCTTGTTATGACGATTGCTGTTCCTCAGTTCGTTTCTCTTATGTACGTTGGTAGAATGTTTAACCTGCAAGGCGTAGTGGGTAGTTTTCTTGACAGTGCACACTTGCTTCCTGAGGCTATGATAGCACAGAATCAATATTCACTTTGGGCAAACCCCATAACGTCGAAAATACTTCTTATTGTAATAAATATGTGGGTAGGTATACCTTATGTGATGCTTATGGCAACAGGCATTCTTATGAATATTCCCGCAGATCTTTATGAATCAAGCCGTGTTGACGGAGCTAACTCTGTTCAGCAGTTTACAAAGATTACACTTCCATACATGCTCTTTGTAACTGGTCCTTCTTTGCTTACAAACTTTGTTGGTAACTTGAATAACTTTAATATTATCTACCTTCTAAGTGGTGGTGGACCCACAAATACCTCGCTTGGTACAGTTGGTGGTACTACAGTTGGTCACACGGATCTTCTTATTACCTTCTTGTTTAAGGTTACGATGGGAACAGATTCTAAGTACTATCTTGCTTCGGTTCTTGGTATTTTCGTATTTATCGTAGTTGCATTGCTTTCGTTGGTAGTTTATAATGTAATGCCTTCTACGAAGAGTGAGGAGGATTTCGCTTGATGGAAAATAAGAATAGATTATCTCAAAAGCACGGACTCAGTCCCAAAGCAAGCAGAAGCATAGGAAATGCAGTTATCTATGCATTGCTTATTGTCATTTCGATTGTTTGGCTCATTCCTTTTGCAGGAATACTTCTTGAATCTCTTCGTACTGAAAGCACGGCTCAGGTATCATATTTTATACCCAAGCAATTTGGATTTGATAACTATATAAGATTATTTACTAAAACGGATTTTCCTAAATGGTTTATAAATACTGCACTTATGGGTGTTGCGACCTCCGTTTTTCAAACTTTCTTTATTCTTTCTATGAGCTATACACTCTCCCGTTTGAGATTTAAGGGAAGAAAAGCTCTCATGAATTTTATGCTTATTCTCGGTATGTTCCCAGGATTCCTTACAATGATTCTTATTTATAAGGTCTTTGCGGATTTGGGACTTACATTGAATATGGCACCCGTTGGACTTGTTATAGTGTACTGCGCTAGCTCAGGTATGGGATACTACGTATCAAAGGGATTCTTTGATACTATTCCTAAGAGTTTGGACGAGGCAGCTCGTGTTGACGGTGCAACTCGTTGGCAGGTATTCTATAAGGTAATTATGCCTTTGTCAAAGCCGATCATTATTTATACGATACTTATGGGCTTTATGGCTCCTTGGGGCGACTATATGATGGCAAGCTATATGATCCATCAGAATAGCCAAGGTATGACCGTTGCCGTTGGTATGTATAAATGGCTTTCTAATAACACGATGAATCAATACTATACAACGTTCTGTGCTGCCGGTGTTTGTGTTGCCGTGCCTGTAACCACTGTGTTCCTCTGCTTGCAGAAATACTATGTTGAGGGTGTAACAGGCGGAGCAGTAAAGGGATAAAAGGAGAATAATATGGCTTCAGTAAAATTAACAAATGTAAAAAAGATATATGGCAAGGATACGGTTGCAGTTCAGGACTCCAACCTTGATATTGCCGATAAAGAATTTATAGTTTTCGTAGGTCCTTCGGGATGCGGTAAGTCAACTACTCTCCGTATGATCGCAGGTCTTGAGGAAATTTCAGAGGGTACTGTTGAAATCGATGGCGTAGTTGTTAACGATCTTCAGCCCCGCGACAGAGATATTGCGATGGTTTTCCAGAACTATGCGCTTTATCCCCACCTTACAGTATTTGAAAATATGGCTTTCTCACTTCGTCTTAAGAAGGTTCCTCAAGAAGAGGTTTATGAGAGAGTTACAAATGCTGCAGAGATCCTTGGCATTACCGAGTATCTCACAAGAAAGCCCAGAGCTCTTTCGGGCGGTCAGCGTCAGAGAGTTGCCATCGGACGTGCAATGGTTCGTGACTCCAAGGTGTTCCTTATGGACGAACCTCTTTCCAACCTTGACGCAAAGCTCAGAAACCAGATGAGAGCTGAGATCATTCTTCTTAGAAAGAAGATCGATACAACATTCATTTACGTTACACACGACCAGACAGAGGCAATGACTCTTGGTGACCGTATCGTTATTATGAAGGACGGCTTTATTCAACAGGTCGGCACACCTACAGAGGTGTTTGATATGCCCCTTAACCTTTTCGTTGCTGAGTTTATCGGTGCACCCAAGATGAATACGTTCAAGACCAAGCTCGTTAATGAGGGTGGTAAATACTACGTAACACCTTACGGAGCAAAGATAGAGGTTACGGGTGATAAGGGCGCAGCTCTTGCTAAAAAGAATATCGGATCACGCGAGATCGTTCTCGGCGTTCGTCCCGAGCATATCACTCTTGCTGATAAGAACAGTGCAAATGCTATTCCTTGTCAGATTCAGGTTAATGAAATGATGGGTAGTGAATTCCACCTTCACGTTCTCGTTGAGGGCGGAGATAAGCTTATCGTTCGTATTCCCACTGTTTCTCTTACCGATGAGCAGAGAAGAAGTCTTGTTTACGGTGCTACTATCTACATCACATTCGAAGGAAAGGTAATGCATTTCTTCGATCCTAATACCGAAAAGAATTTGCTTTATTAAAAAATTCGGATAAATAAAAACTCCCACTGAACTTCAGTGGGAGTTTTTTTGTTATATTAATACATTCCGCCCATACCTGCAGGAGCTGCGGGAGTGGGATTTTCTTCTTTTTTGTCACAAACTACTGATTCTGTTGTGAGAATGGTGCTGGCAATAGATGCCGCGTTCTGCAAAGCAGAGCGAGTAACCTTGGTGGGATCTACGATACCGCAGGAAACCATATCACAGTATTCTTCCTTGTAAGCATCAAATCCCCAACCGAGCTTGCCGGATGTTTTGATAGTGTGAACGATAACACCGCCGTCGAGACCCGCATTTTCTGCGATCTGTCTTACGGGAGCTTCAAGCGCCTTAAGAACGATCATAACGCCCGTTCTCTCGTCACCTTCAACAATTTCAGCCACCTTTTCAACCTCTGATATTACATTGAGATATGCAGTTCCGCCACCTGCTACAATGCCTTCTTCAACTGCGGCGCGTGTAGCATTGAGAGCATCCTCAATGCGGAGCTTCTTTTCCTTCATTTCTACTTCAGTAGCAGCACCGACCTTGATAACTGCAACACCGCCTGAAAGCTTTGCAAGGCGTTCCTGAAGCTTTTCCTTGTCAAACTCACTAGTTGTGATCTCAAGAGCATTTCTGATTTGATGAACGCGCGCACTGATATCCTCAGGGTTGCCCGCGCCGTCAACAATGATGGTTGTATCCTTGTTGATCTTGATCTGTCTTGCGTGTCCGAGATATTCAATGGATGCATCCTTAAGCTCAAGACCGATCTCGCTCGAAATAACCTCGCCACCGGTGAGGATTGCGATATCCTTGAGCATTTCCTTTCTTCTGTCGCCAAAGCCGGGTGCCTTAACTGCAACGCAAGTAAACGTGCCGCGAAGCTTGTTAAGAACAAGAGTGGTAAGTGCCTCGCCCTCAACGTCCTCAGCGATTATGAGGAGCTTTCTGCCAGCTTGAATAACCTGCTCAAGAACGGGGAGTATCTCTTGAAGATTTGAAATCTTTTTATCTGTTATAAGAATGAGAGCGTCGTCAAGAACTGCTTCCATCTTATCCATATCGGTTGCCATATAGGGGGAGAGATAACCGCGATCAAACTGCATACCCTCAACAACCTCGGAATATGTGTCTGCGGAACGGCTTTCCTCAACTGTGATAACACCGTCGGATGTAACCTTTTCCATTGCATCGGCAATGAGTGCACCGATAAGCTCGTCGCCTGCGGAAATTGTACCTACTCTTGCAATATCTGCCGAGCCGTTTACCTTCTTTGAATTAGCGATGAGGCACTCTACAGCGCGGTCAACTGCCTTTTTGATACCCTTGCGTAGTATCATGGGGTTAGCGCCTGCGGTAACGTTCTTCATACCCTCGCGGATAAGCGCCTGAGCGAGAACTGTAGCAGTTGTCGTACCGTCACCGGCTGCATCATTGGTCTTGGTTGCAACCTCTTTTACAAGCTGAGCACCCATGTTTTCAGCGGTATCCTCAAGCTCGATCTCCTTGGCAATCGTAACGCCGTCATTGGTGATAAGGGGAGAGCCGTATTTTTTGTCAAGAACAACGTTTCTGCCCTTGGGTCCAAGAGTGATCTTGACAGTGTCTGCGAGCTTGTCAACGCCACGAGAAAGAGCGTTGCGAGCTTCTATTCCATAAATGATATCTTTTGCCATATCTTATCTCCTTAAATTATTCTACTATTGCAAGAATGTCACTCTGCTTAACAATGATGTATTCAACACCGTCGCATTTAACCTCTGTGCCACTGTATTTGCTTGTGATCACCTTGTCGCCAACGCTTACGATCATTTTTACTTCATTTCCGTCAACAATTCCGCCGGGACCAACCGCAACTACCTCAGCGATCTGGGGCTTTTCCTGAGCGGATGCCGTGAGAATAAGACCTGACTTGGTTTTTTCTTCTGCAGCAACGAGCTTTAAAACAACTCTGTCTGCAAGGGGCTTTATAGTCATAATAATCCTCCTGTGAGTAATAATTATTAATATTATTCCCAAATATTGGGCTATCATCGTATTAGTATATCATAAAATAAAAAATAAATCAATATTATATACAAAAAGAATTTTAGGAGATTTAATGGAAGCTATAAATAAATATTTGTCCGGAGCTATCGTTCCGTTTGCAATCGTGATATTTGCTTTTATGTTCATATTTCTTTTGAGGGGATTGCCCTTGAGCCGACCTTCAAAAATGATTAAAATACTATTTGAAAAAGGGAAGAAGGGGGAGGGCTCACCGATAAGAGCGGTAATATTTGCACTTGCCGGTACGCTTGGAGTTGGAAATATAGTCGGTGTTGCATCCGCAATAGCCATGGGCGGAGCGGGAGCGGTATTCTGGATGTGGATAAGCGCACTTCTTGCGATGATACTTAAATACTGCGAGGTAGTTCTTGCGCTTCTTCACAGAAGAGTAAGGGAGGACGGATACTACGGCGGTGCAATGTATTATATGAAGGATTATTTTAATTCTTGCCACAAATTTGCAACTGGAACCGTTTTTTCTTATATTTTTGTTGTGCTCTGTCTATTAAACGGAGGCACTATGGGATGTATGATACAATCCAATTCCATAGCTGCATCCTTGAACGAGGCGTTTGATTTTGATGAAAAGACAATAGGTATTGCACTTGCCTTGCTATCTGCATTTGTGTTCTTTTGCAAAGGTAAAAGTTTGTTTGCACTGTGTGAAAAATTAGTTCCGCTCGTGAGCATTCTTTACGTTGGAATGTGTATGATAATTATCCTTTCACCAAACGGCGAAATACTTGAGTCTTTTAATAAAATATTAAATGACGCGTTTTCCTTTGAATCTGCGGGAGCGGGGGCGTTCGGATTTTTAATATCGAGGGCATTAAGATTTGGTACGATCAGAGGACTTTTCTCCAACGAGGCGGGATGTGGTACTTCACCTATAGCACATGCCACATCGAATACGGATTCCCCGTGCAAGCAGGGGATATTAGGGATTGTTGAGGTCTTTATAGATACTATTATAGTTTGCAGTATGACCGCATTTGTGGTACTAAAAAACGAAGATATTATTGCAAAATACAATTCACAGCCAATGCTCATAGTTTCCAAATCCTTTGAAAGAGAGCTTGGCTCTGGTGCAGTGATCATACTTAGCGTTTGTATATTTTTGTTTGCATTTGCAACAATAATCTGCTGGGGATTTTACGGCAAGGAATGTGTATATTTTGTCAACAAAAGCAAGCTTTCTGAAAAGATATACTATTCGATATACATTGCTTTGACATTCTTGGGCGCATTTGCTTCAATGGATGCGGTATGGGAGCTTGCAGATTTTGCGGTGGGCGCGATGGTTTTGATGAATCTTTACGTGCTGTGGAAAATGAAGGAAGAGATTAAGAGAGAAACTTTTACCTCATTCAATAAAAAAGAGCTTCCGAAAAGGAAGCTCTGATAATATTAAATTATTGGGTAAATCTTTGGGTTGGAATATGATGATGCGATCTTCTCACACTCACTTCTCGATATGCTTTCAGTGATTATATGATTAGTATTCGATATAATGCAATATTTACACTTATAAGCGTTATCGTCCGCAATATCTTCTGCATTGGCATCACTCCATGATATTACGGGAAGCTTTGATGCATTCATTTTTTCGATGATGTCCATAATGTCTGCAACGACTGCACTTGCAGTTGGAAGCTTACCCGCGCCCTTTCCGTAGAAAAGGACCTTATCAAGCATATTTGCACCCATGAGGATTCCGTTATAAACGTCAGAAATGTGAGCCAAGGGACTAGAAAGAGAAACGAAACGGGGAGCAACAGAAGCATATATTCTACCATTTATCTGCTCGGCGTGTGCGATCAGCTTTATTGTATATCCAATACTCTTGGCGATTGCAAAATCGTCTGCACTCACCTCTGTGATGCCCTTGCGCGAGATACTGTCGGGAGAGATGCATTTTCCAAAGGAGAGAGCGGAGAGTATAGCAATTTTTCTTGCGGCATCAATGCCCTCAACATCCGCAGTCGGATCTGCCTCGGCATAGCCCTTTGCCTGCGCGTCTTTGAGCGCGTCCTCAAAGGAAGTGCCGTTTTCGTTCATCTGCGTGAGAATGTAGTTTGTTGTGCCGTTGAGGATTCCGTCAATATCGGTTATTTTGTTGGAAACGAGGTCATTATTGATAGGTCGAATGATGGGAATACCGCCACCAACGCTTGCCTCGAATAAATATCTTACGCCATTTTCTGCGGCGATAGAGAGAAGCTCCGTTCCGAATTTGGAAACCACCTCTTTGTTAGATGTTACAACATTCTTTCCCGCAAGAAGAGCCGCTTTGGAAAAGTCGTATGCGGGATGTGAACCGCCCATTGCCTCTGCAACGATGGAGATTTCGGGATCATTCAGTATGATGTTGAAATCATGCACAACTCTGTCTGCAAATGGGGAATCGGGGAAATCCCTGAGATCGAGAATATATTTTATTTCAACGCTTTCGTTGAGTCTGCTTTCGATAATTGATTTGTTTTGCGTGAGTACCTCGGCAACGCCGCTTCCAACGACGCCAAAGCCCAAAATAGCGATCTTTTTCATTAAAAATCTCCGTTCTGCTTTAAAATTTGATAAAATTTAATTAACAATCATATAATAACACAAAAATGCATAAAAAGCAAATAAAACTATTGAAAAAAATAAAAAATATGATAAAATATATATATTGATAAATTAATTATTTAACTTGGAGGATAAAATGGCATCCAGTGCAATAGGAAGCAAGAAAAACGTAAAGATATTTGTTCTTTACCTTATGGAAAATATAAACTATCCACTTGATTATGCAACACTTAACGATATCATTATGCAAACGGACTACGTTATGTATCTTGATTTTGCCGAGAGCTTTCACGAGATGATCGACGCAGGTCTTATCGTAGAGGTTGAGGGAGTGGAAGAGAATCAGCCGATGTACGTGGCAAGTGAAAAGGGTAAGCACGTGGCAAGGGAACTCAATTCGGATATACTCACGTCCATTCTTGATAAGAGCTTGTCAGCTGCTCTTCGCTATCTCGATTTCAAAAAGAGGGGCGTTGAGGCGAAGGCAATAATCGAAAAGCGCGATGACGGCAGATATGAGATAGAATGCAGAATGATAGAGCAGGGCGAGATCATTTATTCCACCAAGGTGGTGGTTGATACTCTTGCACGCGCCGAGCGAATGAAGGAGAATTTCTACGGCAGACCCGAGGGAATTTATAAGGCAACTCTCGCACTTTTGGCGGGTAACGTCAACTTTTTGCTCGACTAATTTATGAACGCTTAATATTTTTGTTCAAAAAATATAAAAAAATCAAAAAAATCGACAAATTTTTGTTGACATTTTAGAAAAAAGTAGTATAATCAATTATAGAAAGATATATTTTTGAGGCAATTAATGGGTAATAAAAGAAATAATGACGTTGAAAAATTGATAAAACTCGTTATCGCGGGCGACTCTGACGCTTTTTCGGCGCTTGTTGAACAGTATAATCCAATGCTCAAAAAGATTCTTTCAGCGTATACTACTGAAGAAATGTCCAAGGAAGACGTTGAGGATCTCGGTCAAGAGGAGCTTATTGCATTTTACCGTGCGATAATCAATTTTGATGCAGATCAAAAGGACGTTGAATTTGGACTCTACGCAAAGATTTGCGTTACTAATAGCATGATTTCTTATAAGCGCGCAGCGGCTAAGAAATCGAACGAATCACTTATAGGCGACGAGGAGATGAATTCCATCACCGATCCCGACGGAGAGATACCCAAGTTTTTTGAAATGCGCGAGAGCGAGAGAGAGCTTGGAGAGCAGATTGAAAAAACTCTTTCGGGATATGAAAATCAAGTTTGGTCTTACTACGTCAACGGTTATTCCTCAAAAGAAATTGCCACCAAGCTTAATTCAAGCGAAAAGTCAATCGATAATGCTATCTTCAGAATAAGACGAAAGTTAAAAACTCTGCTGATAGCAGATTGATATACCCATTTAGCTTAAATAAAGCGCTCGTAAGAGAGATGGCGGTTAAAATCCGTCAGGGGCAATAAAAAATTCCAATCAAAGTGAGGACAAACCAATGTACGAAAACGAAGAAAAAGTTGTAGAAGCTACTGAATTTCAGGACGAGACCCTTGTCTGCAAGGATTGCGGAAAAGAATTCGTGTTTACAGCAGGTGAACAGGCATTCTACAAGGAAAAAGGCTTTTTGAACAAGCCCAAGGCATGCAAGGCTTGCCGCGATGCAAAGAAGAACGCTCAGAGAGAGCCCCGTGAATACTTCACAGTAGTTTGCTCCGAGTGCGGCGGCGAAGCTAAGGTAACGTTCCAGCCCTCTGAGGACAGACCTGTTTATTGTAGCGAGTGCTTTGCTAAGAGAAGACAACCCAGAGATTGATATACATTTTAATTAATATATATAGTTTCTAAAAAAAACAGGGAGCGTATGCTCCCTGTTTTTTTGTATCACGAAAACCCCGCCATGGTGGCGGGGTTCCATATAGGCTATGCCGATAAGCAGAAACCGAATAAAAAGTAGGAGCAGAATGCTTTTGTGTCAAAGGCTCCCTTGTGTAAAGGGAGCTGGCAGCGAAGCTGACTGAGGGATTGTATTGCTTTGAATTTTTGCCTTTTTACAATCCCTCCGCCTCGCACTTGCTCGGCACCTCCCTTTACACAAGGGAGGCTTTGGTTTAGTCCCGCTCAAGCGGGTGTACGTAATAATTGCGCGGCTGACAGACCAATAAAAGACGCACTTGTGCGTAGCCTGTAGTATTAGGGCTATGCCCGAAACTGAAATACCACCCGCTGTGCGGGTGGATTTTTATTGTTAAAAAATAAACTATAAAATCTTTTCAAAACTCCTTGAAAATCTCTTTGCATTGTGCTATAATTTAGGGACTTTGAAAAGGAGATGAGATTAGTGGCACTTTTTTCAAAAAGGAACATTGGTATAATTGAAGGCCCCGTGCTTTCCAATATGTTCAAATATGCTTTACCCATAATGCTTGCAAACGTTCTCCAGCTGTTTTACAGCTCGGCTGATATAATGATACTTTCGCAGTTTTGCTCCGACCCAAACGCTCGCGGATCGGTAGGATGCACAGGCGCTCTTATTAATTTGATATTCGGTGTATTTATCGGTCTTGGTGCAGGTGTTTCCGTAACCTTGGCGCAAAGCATTGGAGCGGGAGACAAGGAAAAATCATCCAAGATAGTACACACAGCATTTTGCCTTGCTGTTGTGCTTGGTGTGTTTGTAACCGTATTCGGCATTTTGATGACCGAGCCTTTATTAATGCTTAACAATACCTTACCCGAGTTTTTTGACGGAGCAAGTCTTTACGTTAAAATCTTCTTTTGCGGTTCGATAGCCAATTTGATTTATAACTTCTTTTCGGGAATTCTTCGCTCGCGCGGAGATACCGTTCGTCCGTTGCTTTTTTCTATGGTTGGCGGAGTTGTCAATGTGCTTTTGAACTTTATATTCGTAAAGTTTTTCAATATGGGAGTTGAAGGCGTTGCGATAGCTACTATTATTTCACAATTCATATCGGCTACACTTGTTATAATACACATGTTGAAGCTCGAGGATGAGTGCCGTCTTGATTTTAAAAAGCTTGGCTTTGATATTCCATCACTTAAACAGCTCTTTAAAATCGGATTGCCTGCAGGAATCCAAGGCTCGTTATTCTCGTTATCCAATATGGTATTGCAGTGGGGATATAACTCGTTGCAGGTTCCTGCGATTGTAAACGCTAACAGTGCGGCGATGTATATTGACGGTTATATATATAATATTCTTAATGCCTTTTATCATACCTGCCTTACGTTTTGCTCACAAAACTTTGGTGCGAGAAAATTTGATAGAGTTAAAAAGGTATGCTTTTCGGGAGTTTTCTTGGCGAGCGTTATCGGATTGACGTTGGGCGTTGCCGTTGTGGTTTTTGCCGAGCCTCTTTTGAGCGTTTTCAAGGTTACTGAAGAAGAGCTTGGATATGCAAAGACTCGACTTATCATAATAGGACTTCCGTATTTCCTCTGCGGAATTATGGAGGTGGGATCGGCGCTGTTGCGCTCTATAGGGCACTCATTTAAATCCCTTATAATAACCTTTATCGGCTCGTGCTTGCTTAGAGTAGTTTGGGTGTTTACTGTCTTTATAAGTTTTAACCAAATAGAGGTTTTGTACTTGTCGTATCCTATATCTTGGCTTGTGACAGCAATCACACTACTCGTTATGTTCTTCTTCTGCTATAAAAGAGAAAAGAAAATGATGATGATAGAGTTGAAATAACAAACAGGACAGCTTGATTACTTAAGCTGTCCTGTTTTATTATCATTCCTCACCGATGAAAAGGTAGTGCAGAGGATCTCACAAAAGGTATATGAAACCGACAAGGGCTTGTGGAACACGATCAAGAAATGGTTTGAAAACCTTGTAGCAAAGCTCAAAAAGCTCTTTGCCGACCTCGACCCACAGAGCGAGAACGGACGAATCGTGCGAGAGATGGGCGATAGACTCGATTCCGTAAGACAGATGTGGGCGGATATGGTCATTGAGGCGGGGACAATCACAACCGAGGCAACACAGGAGCAGGTTAAGAACTCGCGTAAAGACCTTGAAAAGCTCGATGCCGACTATCTCTCCGCAGTAGAGCGAGGAGATATGGAAGCGGCGCAGAAGATGGTTGATGAGGCGGCGAAGAAGGCGGGATACAATGTCAAGGCTTATCACGGAACGCCCAATGAAGTGTTTACCGAGTTTAAAGATGAGAAAATCGGGTCAAATACCGACACTGGGATTTTCGGACACGGATTTTATTTTAGCACTGACAAAGATACAGCGGTTGTATATGCAACAGAAAAAGGAAATATAATGCCTGTATATTTGGACTTGGGAAAGGTTTGGTGGGCTGTAGCTCACAGAAATATCAACGATGTTGCTGCGGAACTTGAAATGGACGAAAGTGCACTTGTTTTGAGAGGGTATGGTGGCAAAGGGCGAATCGTTACACCTACTATGCCACAAGCACGTCAGTTTACTTCACATTTGCAAAATAAAGGATATAATTCCGTAGTTGTGCAACACGGTAAAGGTAACTATGAAATTGTTATTTTTAATTCTAATCGCATAAAATCTTCTGATCCTGTAACCTACGATGACGGAGGAAACGTAATCCCCTTGTCGCAGAGGTTTAATGAGGAGAATGAGGATATTAGGCATTCCGTCAAAAAAATCGTTGACGAAAACGGCAACGATTATGGTATGGGTGTTTATCTTGACTCAACATTGCTTTCTGATCTCACCGAGAGTGAGCGCATTGAAATGGTCAAGGAATATGTAAAAGAGCTTGGCGGGAAATCATTTACTGCTTTTGACAGTAATCACAACGCTATCGATATACATATTGCTGAACCAAAGGCAAAATATCGCAACAAAAACGGCAAAAAGGTTTTGGTCAACAAGGACTTGGTCGGATATCAAAAAAGCATAAAGCAAGAGTCTATTGCTTTGGTTGATGAATTGATATTAACTTCTAAATATACGAACAAACTGCCTGCTGCATATCCACACGGGTGGTTAGACAACTATGGTCAAAATGATTGGGAATATTGGACAACATATCTTCAAGATAAAGAAAACACCATTTGGAAGGCAACACTAAATATTGCAACTACCGCAAATGGTGAAAAAATCTTGTATGATATTGTTCCAATAGAAAAAGTGGAGGGGTCCGTAACATCGGACACCACTGCCACTAATAACAATATATCACAAACCGAACCAATTGTCAACACAAATTCCGAAAATTTTTCCGAAATCTTAAATTCCCGCAAAACTGTCGACCCCATCACATCGAGAGAGGAGCTTGCAAAGGCGCTCTCAAAGGTGGCAAAGGGTGAGGACAGAGCAATCGTTGAGTCCTACAAAGCCAACGTCAACTTGATAAAGGGTGAAACTGCAAGACTCGAATCTCTCCGCAAGGAAATAGATGAGATCAAATACAAAAAGAGCATCACCTATGAGGGCAGAGAACTATCCGTGAAGGAGTTTGAACAGATCGCCTACACAAGAGCCGAGGAGACGGGAATTGAGGCCGAGAGAGTGAAATTTAAAGAACAATCATTATATAAAAAAGACCACGACAAAAAGTCGTGATCTTTTTTTATTTCTGCCCCTTACCTTTAGCAAAGAGTGCGGCAATATATCCAAAGCAAAGGGCGGCGGTAGTGCCGCCTGCGGCGGCTTGGAGACCACCCGTTAGCGCGCCGAGGAGTCCCTTTTCCTCAACTGCCTCGCGCACGCCCTTTGAAATAGTATAACCGAATCCCGTCAATGGCACGGTCGCGCCTGCTCCAACAAATTCAGCAAGCGGTTTGTATAATCCAAGAGCGCCGAGAATAACCCCCGCCACCACGTAAGCAACCAGAATGCGCGCTGGCGTGAGGCGCGTTTTGTCAATTAAAAGTTGCGCTATAAGGCAGAGCAATCCACCCACCACAAAGGACAAAATATATTTCTTAATATCCATCATTCTACCTCGCCTTCAAGCATTATAAGATGAGCTATCGCAGGAATGGACTGTCCCTGCTTCAAGCTCGAAGGACTCATCATCGCTCCCGTTCCGATAACGAGGGCATTTTTTATCTCTCCCGATCTGAGCTTTGGGATTATATACGATGCAAGCACCACGGCAGAGCATCCGCATCCCGAGCCGCCCGCGTGCTTGTCCTGCCGCTCAAGATCGTAGATCATAACGCCGCAGTCGCGGTGATTTTTTCTTATGTCGATCCCATCCGAGAGAAGCAGCTCGCAGAGTATGTCTCCGCCCTCGCGCCCAAGGTCGCCCGTCACTATCATATCAAAATCCTCGGGCAAGCGCCGACTCTCCGAGAAATACCTTCTCAGCGTGTCAGCCGCGGCGGGTGCCATAGCCGCGCCCATGTTCGACGCGTCGCTGATGCCCATTTCTACCACGATCCCCGCAAGCGCCTCGCAGACTCTCACGCGCCCCTCGCGGCAGATCATAAACGCGCCCGCT
>JBGVNP010000225.1:0-8889 GCA_045125655.1 Eubacteriales bacterium
CGCCGAAATTCAACGTATCAATGACGAGCTTATGAGTAGTGATAAGGACGAAGTAGAAATTGGCTTTGAGCATTTAATCAATGCACTTGCAAAGATATTCGGCGAGGACAGACGGAAAGAGTTTGAACATAAGTATAGAAAATTGATTTATGAAAGGTCGGGTAAGTGATGGCTAAAAAACAATGTTTAATCTGCGGTAAGGAAGTAAACGAATTTGAAATCATACCCTTGCAAATTGCCTATAACATACCGAATAAAAATCTTTATATGACTATACAGACTTATTGCGAAGAGTGCAATGAAAAGATAGTCGAGCCGACTATAAAAGAAATAAGCGAAAAGTTAAAACTGAATTATAGGGGGTAAAGGATATGGATAAAAAACTAACCGATAGAGATAGGTTGATAGAGTTAATAGTCAATGCAGATACTTATGATAGTTATGAGTGCAAATTGTGTACTAAAAATGATGTTTCTTGTAGGCGTTGTGGTGCAGAAAAATTTGCCGACTGCCTTTTAGCAAACGGTGTTATCGTACCGCCAGTTAATATAGGGCAAACGGTTTATACCTATGGAGCAAAGCGAGTTAAGGACTGGAAAATAACTTTTTGCGGTAAAAATTCGAGAGGCGAACACAAAATGATTGCCGCTGATGATGACTTTAAAAATATGCTTGAATTTTGGGACTGTGATGTAGGCAAAACCGTATTCCTCACCAAAGAGGAAGCTGAAAAGGCATTAAAGGGAGGGGAAGAAAGATGAAAGTTTTAAGCCTATTTGATGGCATATCTTGCGGAATGGTGGCGCTTGAAAGAGCTGGTGTTTTTGTTGAAAGGTATGTTGCTTATGAAATTGAAGAAGATGCAATTAAGGTAAGCAAACATAACTATCCGCAAATCGAACACAAAGGTGATGTATTTGCTGCGGAGTACAAAGAGGGAGAATTTGACCTCTTGATTGGTGGTAGTCCTTGCACGTATTGGAGCATAGCAAAAACAGACGGAAAAAGAGAAACAACATCAAGCGGAATTGGTTTTGATTTATTTATGCAATATGTCAGGGCATTAAGAGAAGCAAAGCCAAAATATTTCTTGTATGAAAACAATTTTAGCATTAGTCAAGAAATAAAAGAAGAAATTTCAAAGCAATTAGGTGTAGAACCGATTATGATAAACTCTTCACTTGTAAGCGGACAGAGTAGAAAGCGTTGTTATTGGACTAACATTCCAAACGTAACAATACCCGAAGATAAAGGCATTATGTGTTATGATGTTGTAGATTTTAGCACACACGATTTTAGACCTATTGGCGATTGGGTATGGTCTTATTGGGGCGAAAAACAAAAGATAGACACACTCAAAACTGTAAAAAGCGAAAAGTCGCATACACTAACCACATCTAAAGCTCATAGTATGGGATATTATTTGTCGGAAGATAAAAAAACATATTGCAATTTAACCGTCAATGACTATGAAGTATTGCAGACGCTGCCGATTGGTTATGTTGACAATGTTAAAATCAAAAGCACATCTAAATACAAAGCCATTGGCAACGGGTGGACGGTTGATGTAATTGCTCATATATTCACAACATTAAAGGAGCGTGAGGGGAAATGAGTAGTTATGTAATTCAAATTGATGATGAAAAAATAACAGAGCAAATCAACAATATTTTGAACACGATAATGAACCGAGAAATGCAAAATAAATATGGAAGCACAGGACATGAAATATCACAAGCGGTAAAGGATATTGTGTATTCCCGAAAAGATGAAATTATTGACAAAGTTGTAGAAAGAGCAACAAGAGAAATTGTCAGAAAGGGACTGCCTAAATTGTTAGAGAAAGTTGGTGACCAAAATGCCCGATAAAAAACTAACCGATAGCGAGATTATAAAGGCGTTGGAGTGTTGCGTTGGCGACAAAGATGGTAAAAATTGTTTTGATTGCCCTTTGTGGGAAATAGATGGTTGCCAAGAACAATTACTTTTAGATGCCCTTGACATAATCAACCGCCAGAAAGCAGAGAATGAGAGGTTGACAACAGCACATCCGAAAACGATAGAAAGCATTAAAAAGATGCGTGACAAGGCTAAAGCTGAAGCTTACAAAGAGTTTGCGGAGAGGTTGAAAGAAGCACCGATAAAATGTGCATTACCACTATCAGGGTTATCGGCAAAAGATGAAATAGAAGATTATTTCAACGATATTATGCTTCAAGTTCGAGATGTTATTGACAACCTCTTAAAAGAATTGGTGGGAGATAACAATGAAACAAAAACTTTTTGATTTAAAATGTGCGGATTGCCACAAAATATTCCGTAACCCCGATGAAAACGAAAGATTTTGCCCCGAATGTAAGAAAATTAGAGAAAACAAAAAACCAAAACCAAAGGCAAAGAAAAGCGTTTTGCAGATAACAAGAGAGCTTGAAAAATACAACAAAGAACATAAAACAAGACTGTCTTACGGGCAATATGTTGCTTTGGTTGACAAAGAAAATTAAATATGTTAAAATAGTGTATATAGGTTTAGGCTTGTATGCACTATTTTTCTGTTTGGAGGTTGATTTTGTGGCTAACGAAAAGAATTTAGTTCCATTTACAAGTGAACAAAGCCACGAAGAAGCCGTGAAAAACGGAAGAAAAGGTGGCATTGCAAGCGGAGAGGCGAAACGAAACCGAAAAATGCTCCGTGATTGCATTGATTATCTGCTTGAACGAGAAGATGCGATGGTTTTGGGTGCAGATGGCAACCCTATGAGTGGCGCAGAGCAACTGGCATATAACCTATTCGTCAGGGCTTTGGCTGAAACTGACACGGCAAAGGCAGCAAAGGCGTTTGAGGTGTTGCGAGATACGGCAGGACAGAAACCAGTTGAAAAGGTGCAAAGCACACAGACTATTGTTGATATGAGTAAATTTAGCACGGAAGAAATAAAGGCGATGCTGGATGAAGAAGTTTGAATTATGGCAAGGTGATTGCCTTGAATTGATGAAGAATATCCCCGATGGTTCGGTGGATTTGGTGCTTACTGACCCTCCGTATTTGTGCGATTATTCACGGCACGATAGCAAGAGCAGATTTGCAAAGAAGATTGCCAACGATGAAAACAATTCTGCAAACGAGGGTATGATTGAAAGATACCTGCGGGAATGTTTCCGAATTATGAAAGATAATACGGCTATTTACTGTTTCTGCAATTACAAGAAAATTGACTTTTTCAAACAGCAGATTGAAAAGGCAGGGTTTAATCTCAAAAACATAATCATTTGGGATAAGCAAAGAAACGGAATGGGCGATTTGTCCACTACATTTGGATACTCTTATGAGTTTATCATTTTTGCAAGCAAGGGTCAGCCGAAAATCCGTGGCAAGCGAATTTCCGATGTGTGGCATTTTGCAAGAGTAAAGCCAAAAGAACGGACCCACCAAAACCAAAAGCCTATTGACTTACTGAAACAGGCAATCGAAAAATCAAGCGATGAAAATGCGGTTGTTTTTGACGGCTTTATGGGAAGCGGTAGCACAGGTGTTGCTTGCGTGAACACTAACCGCCACTTTATCGGTATTGAACTTGATGAGGGTTATTTCAACATAGCCAAAAAGAGAATTGAGGAAGCGGTCAATGACTTACCGTGATGTATTGCGTTGCGAATTGGCAAGACGTGACTTTTGGGAATACTGCAAACTGCTTGCACCGGACTTTTATCGTGAGGATAGACAATTCCTTAAAGATAAGTGCAAGGAATATCAAAACTTTTATGAGAGCGATGAAGAATATTTAATTGACAACGAACCGCCTCGACACGGCAAGTCAAGAACGGCGACCTTGTTTGTTCAATGGGTGCTTGGTAAATATCCCAAAGACAAAGTTATAACAGGCTCGTATAATGAAACACTTTCAACGGTGTTTTCAAAGGGTGTTCGTAATAAGATACAAGAACGGTCAGCAGATGACCGAATTGTTTACAGTGATATATTTCCCGGCACAAAGGTTAAGCGTGGCGACGGTGCCGCTAACTTGTGGGGATTAGAGGGTAACGATACAAACAGTTATCTTGCGACTTCCCCAACAGGTACAGCAACAGGTTTCGGTGCTGACCTTATGTTGATAGATGACCTTATAAAGAATGAATATGAGGCAAGAAATGATAATATAAAAGAGCAACATTTCAAATGGTTTACTGATACAATGCTTTCAAGACGAGAAGGCAAAAGAAAAGTTATAATCGTTATGACACGGTGGGCGAGTGATGACCTTGCAGGGCGTGTTATGGAAACGCTTGACCGACAAGGCAAAAAATACCGCTTGATTTGTTACAAGGCTTTTGATAACGGCAAAATGCTTTGTGATGATATTCTTAATTTGGCACAGTACAACGACATCTTAAACGGTGACACGGGCAAGGATATTGTTGAAGCAAACTATAATCAAAGCCCTATTGATATACAAGGGCGGTTATATACTACTTTGCAGACTTATGAAGAACTTCCTAAAAACATTGAAAGCATTGATAGTTATACTGATACGGCTGACGAGGGCGCGGACTACCTTTGTTCTATAATTTATGCAGTCAAAGATTGCAAGGCTTATGTGCTTGATGTTATCTATACACAAGAGGGTATGGAAATAACGGAAGATTTAGTGGCAAAGGCTCACACAGAGCATAACGTCAATCGAGCAAAGATAGAAAGCAATAATGGTGGTAAAGGCTTTGCCCGTAATGTTCGCAGAATTGCCGAAGAAAAGTATTTTAACAACCATACAAGGTTTTATACTTTCACACAGACAAAAAACAAAAATAGCCGTATTTTAACGGGTTCTACAGGCGTTATGAACAATGTTTTGTTCCCCGTTGGTTGGGAAATAAAATGGCGTGAGTATTGGCGTGATATGACAAGGTATCAGCGCATTGGTAAAAACGCCCACGATGACGCACAGGACGCTACGACGGGCGTTTATGAAAATTTGCCGAAGAAAAAGGCAACAAGCAATTACACACCGATTTTTATGTAGGAGGCAAACTATATGAATTTATATTTTGTTTGGCAAGACGAAAATAATGATTATGACACCTACGACTCTTTTGTTGTATGTGCGGAAAATGAAGAAGAAGCAAAAAATACGCATCCCGATGGTGACGGAAACTGGCGGCGTTGCACTTGGGCATCTTCTCCCGAAAAAGTGAAATGTGAACTGATTGGAACTGCAAGCGATAATGTTGAAATGGGCATTGTCATTGCTTCATTTAATGCAGGATAATGAGGTGGTTTATTGAAAACTTATCAAGATTTGCTTGAAATTGGCGAAAACGAACGGGACAGAATGGACTTTGTTTTGAGTGCCATTCAGCAACACAAACAAAGTGAGCAGTACAGGGTGGCGTTAGATGCCGACTTGTATTACAAACACAAAAACCCCACGATTATGAGATATGAAAAGTATGTCTATAATCAAATGGGAAAAGCGGTAAAAGATGTATGGTATCCGAATAATAAAATTGCATCGAATTGGTATAATTATTTTACCGTTCAAGCGGTGCAGTTTTTACTTGGTAATGGCGTTTCTTTTACTGACAAGGCGACAAAAGATAAGTTAGGCGAAAATTTTGACAATGCCATACAAGAAGCCGCCACGCACGCAAAAAACGGCGGTGTAAGTTTTGGCTTTTGGAATTACGACCATTTGGAAGTATATTCTTTGCTTGAATTTGTGCCTTTGTATGATGAAGAAAACGGCGCTTTAATGGCAGGTATTCGCTTTTGGCAAATAGACGATAATAAGCCGTTAAGGGCAACTTTGTTTGAATTAGACGGATATACCGACTATATCAAGCGTAAAGATGAAGATATAACCGTTAAAAATGAAAAGCGGAAATATATCCAAATCACAAAAACAAGTGAAGCAGACGGAGAGCGCATTTTTGACGGTGATAACTATGACGGCTTCCCGATAATTCCGTTTTATAATACCAATAAACAAAGCGATATTATAGGCAATCAAGGAACTATTGACGCTTACGACCTTATGCAGAGCCAACTTGTAAACAACGTTTCAAGGGGCGAGTTGATTTATTGGATTTTGAAAAACTGTGGCGGTATGAATGCTGAAGATGACGCAAAATTCATTGAACAGTTATTTGTAACACACGTTGCACACGCTGACGGTGATGACGGTGCAAGTGTTGACGCACACACTTTGAGCGTACCATTTGAAGCAAGCGCCGAAGCTCTTGACCGATTAAAGAAACAATTATTTGATGACTTTATGGCTCTTGATGTTAGCATATTGTCAGCCGGAAGTGTAACCGCTACACAGATTATTTCCGCTTATGAGCCTTTAAATCAAAAGACAGATGGATTTGAGTTTAATACAACCGAATTTATCAAGGGTATTTTGGCTATTGCTAATATTGAAGATGAGCCGAGTTATACACGCTCACAAATGAGCAACCAAACAGAAATTATCGACAATGTGTTAAAGGCGACCGAATACCTTGACAGCGAATATATCACACAAAAGATTTTGACCGTTTTGGGCGATACTGATAAGGTTGAAGAAATTATGAAACGCTTACAAGCGGAAGAAATTGACCGATTTGGCACTATCGACACCGACACCACCGATGATGAAATCGGGGAGGGCGACGGAGATATTGCCACCACAAGCGAAGCAATAGATACCGCAGAGGAAACCGTTGGCAAGACGCTGAACGGCGCACAGACACAGAGTTTGATTGCTGTTATGGCTCAATATTCAAGCGGTGCTTTGAGTGAAGGTCAGGCGGTAAATATTATTTCAACCGCCATTGGTGTTACCAGGAAAGAAGCATTAGCAATTATACGAGGGGAATGATAAACAATGGCAGATAAAGCACACATTTTGACCGATAAGAAGTTGGAAGAAATGGAAAAGCGGTTGTCTGCCATTTATTCCGTTTCATATAAAAAGATACAGGCAAAAATGCTTAAATTTGCAAAGGGTATTGATGGAAAGGTAAGTGAATTGTTAAAGGCGATAAAAGAAGCCAAAACAGAAACCGAAGAAAAAGTCGCTAAAAATGCTTATTTACAATATTTCAAAAAAGAGGTTGTAAAAAGCAAGGCGTTTAAGGATTTATCGGCTGAAATTGCCCTTGATTTATTTAATACAAACACACGGGCTTCCGCTTATATCAATTCACAAACGCCTGAAATTTACGCCTTGAATTATAATTGGATTAACGAGCAGTTAGCGAAAGATATACCCGATTTTGTAAGTCAACAAATAACGCCAAAAGAAGCGGACGAATACGGCGATTTGACAAAACAAACTGTATCAAAATCAAAAGACACAAAGTGGAATGAAAACAACATCAAAAAATCGGTTATTGTTGGTGCTTCTCTTTTGCTTGGCGCAAACGCCATTATGAAAAGGTCAGCAAAGTTGACAATTGAGAAAAACCGAAACTCCGCAAGTATGCACAATAGCGGAATGGGTACTGATGCTGAAAACAAGGCACGGCTGGACGGTATGTATAGGGCGGAAGATATGGGCAACGAAATGACAAAGGTTTGGATTGCCACGCTTGACAACCGTACAAGAGATAGTCACGCTATGCTTGACGGCGCAAGTGTTCCGCTCTACGATGTTTTTGACAACGGACTTGAAAGACCAAGAGACCCGAACGGAGAACCCGCTGAAATTTGCAATTGTCGATGTTCCCTTAAATATGGTGTAGGTCAAACGATGGGAAAAACAAGGTCGGCAAGATATGGCGATGTTTCGGGTAGTTATAAAAAATCAAGTAGTTTTAAAAATACACAGTCGGAAGAAATAGCCAACATGTCTTATGGGGAGTGGATGAAATGGCGGGCAACTCGATAGTATTTACAGATAATCTTCAAGAAGTTTTGAAAGCATTAGATAATTCCCTTGAAAAAGGACTTGTAGATATTGGTGCGGCGGCTCAAGGTTATGCCAAAGACAATACGCCTGTTAGAACAGGCACGTTGAGAGACAGTATAGGTGTTGAGGTTAAACCCGATGACAAAGAGGTTTATATTGGTACAATGATTGACAAGTTCCCTGATGAACCATACGGAAAATATGTCGAACTTGGTGCAAGGGGCAGAAAAGGTGTTCATATGCTCCAACGAGCCGCAACAGAACACACGGCAGAATATAAAAAACTAATGGAAGACAGTATGAAAAACGCATAAATAGGAGGATATTATGCAAGTAAATGTTTTGGGTACACTTTATGAAATCATAGTCAAGAAATATGATGAAGACGAAGCGTTTGCGAGAAGGTCTATTGACGGATATTGTGATAGTTTTGTGAGAAAAATTGTTGTTTGTGATTTAACCTCAAAAGAGGATTGGAAACACGAAGAAAAAGCAACAATGGATGTTTGTCAAAAACAAATATTAAGACACGAAATAGTACACGCTTTTCTTTCTGAAAGTGGCTTACAAGCCAACGCACATAGCAACAACGATATTTCTTGGGCTTATAACGAAGAAATGGTTGATTGGATAGCCTTACAAGGCGAAAAGATATACAAGGCTTGGCAAGAAGTAAACGCCCTTTAATGTCTTGATTTTGGAGTGCTTGACAAATGGATAAAAAAATGGTAAAATCAAGTAAAGATATTAAATGTGATTGTTGCGACAAGATAATTGCAAAAGAAAAAGACGGTGTTATTTACTTATGGTGTAAGCATTGTAAGAAAGAGATACCGTTAAAAATTCAAAAGTAGAGCCTTTGAGCCGATAGTAGATTTATTTCTATTATTGGCTCTTTTGCTTTATTATATAAAAATAATCAAACGGTGAAGTAATACCGCCGAAGAATAGGAGATTATGATATGGGATTTACCCGAAAGTTTTTATCCGCTATGGGAAT
>JBGVNP010000226.1:0-2029 GCA_045125655.1 Eubacteriales bacterium
TTGCCGTCATAAGACGGGCATATCCGCCATAATCCCCGTCACCCGATTCATTTGCCGCGGGCAAAAGGTGTGAATGAAGGTCGTGCGTGAAAAGCACCGTTATCTCTTTTTCCTCAGCAGTAGCTGATGCGGGAATCAGACAGACTGCGACACACATTACAAATGCTAACAGCGCTGCAAAAATGCGTTTAATACTCATACTTTTAGTTCCTTTCGACAGAAATAGGGACTTGCTTTTTGGTTTTCGACCACTACAGTCGAGCTCCATTAGTATTAACTCTATTTTATCATAAAACACGGATAGAGTCAAGTAAGATTAAAACCTTTGTTTCGAAGACGACAAGCATATATGCAAAAAGCACCCCGACGGGTGCGTTTTTACTTCAAACATCTGTTATTTTTTATTGAGAAATTCCACATAATCAATATCGTCCATATATTTATCAAGCGAGAACAAGGACTTTTGCTCCAGGATCTTTCCCGACTTGTAGTTTGGAGAATCAAATATGGGGTGCGTAATCATACAATCGCTTTCAAATTCGTTAGGTCTTGTAACCATAAGCTTGTTTTTATATGGTAGGCTCTCAAACTCATCTATTTTTTCTTTTGTCACCTCGCCGTCCGTGACGTAAAGAATATAGATATTATCGTAATTTATGCGAGCCTTTCTTGCATTCCACTTATCTTTTGCCTCTTCAAAGGAGTGATAATGCATAAAATCTATCCTGACGGTCTCTCCGTTATACTCAAGCTGTCCTACGGGATATTTTTTGTCATGCTCATGAAGCTCGGTAAGCTCTGCCGCCAAGTACTCCTTCAAATTGGAAACAAAGCGAATAAAGTACACATCACTTATAAACAAGTTAATGGTGGGACTTAAAAATTTGCTGTTCAAATTATGGTATACCAAGCCGCCAAAGCAGTTATTTGCAATTATGGTGAAATCCTTGTTTGTAAGCCTTTTCTGCATTTTCTTATAATACAGCTTTCTTGGAACAAGCATAATAGTCTTACATGCACCGCGAATAAGTCTTTTATAATTCATATTTTCTCCTATAATTTACGTTGTGATCATACTGTGCAGCAACATATAAATATCGCTCTCACTCCTCATATATTTTATCATATAATCATCTTCGTGTCAATAGATAAAGACTAAAGAGGGACACCCGTGGGTGTCCCTCTTTGATGTTTTGCATTTGCTGATTCCAAATATCAATAGATATTATAGAAATTTGCGTACCAGATGACAGTAAAGATAATTCCAACCGCCAAAAACAGCAAGCCCGTAAAGAGAATGCAATGATCGGTAGATTTCTTCAGCTCATTCATCTTTCGCTCGCGGTACTGGGCATAAAACTCGTGGTTTTTTCTTCCCATGGGAGTAAATGCCTGAACGATGTTTCTAAGCACGAAGGTTATGCCTATCAAGGCACCCTCTCCGGCAATAAACGTCATACCGGCAAACATTGTCATAAGAATTCCCGAAACGAAGAATCCGTCCGACAAGATCTGAACGTTTACCGCTATGTTCTCCGTGAAGAAGCCCTTTATCCAAAATACGATAAAGGCCATAAGCGAAGCTATTCCAAAGCAAACGCAATATTTGATCAATAACGCTTTATTTTCCTGTTTCACTGGATATCAACCGTCCGTTTAATTATTTTATCATTTTCTTGTATTCTGCTTCTTCAGCGTCGTTGCAGTATACAAAATGTCCGGGTGTGATCTCGCGGAAGGAAGGCATATCCGTTGAATAGTCATGAGAAGCAAGAGGATTGTAGGTAATTCTCACACGCTGCTTTTCATATACCGGGTCAGGCAAAGGAATTGCCGACAGCAGGGACTTTGTGTAAGGGTGCAAGGGATTCTTGAAAAGCTCGTCGGAATCCGCAAGCTCAACCATCTTACCAAAGTACATAACGCCGATTCTATCCGAGAAGTATTTAACTACGGACAAGTCGTGCGCAATGAACAAAACGGTAAGTCCCAAGCGCTCACGAAGGTCGTTAAGAAGGTTGATTACCTG
>JBGVNP010000227.1:0-1784 GCA_045125655.1 Eubacteriales bacterium
GATGAGCGTCGAGCAATGGTTTCCTTATCAAGACAGATTTGCCGACTTCGATGTGGCAGATGCTCTTAAGGCATTGTTGGAATGGTTTGAGAGAAATAAAATAGAAGTTTTGACAGCTTCTACGTCAATAATGATAGCTCCGGGTTTTAAATGGAGAATAGTTGATGGAATAGTTACCAACTTTCATCAACCGCAATCTACATTATTATTATTGGTGTCTTCTTTTGTGGAACGCCTGTCTGAAAAATCCGATGAGCCTCAATGGCGAATTATGTATAGAGAGGCGCTTGATAATGATTATCGTTTCCTCTCTTATGGCGATTCATCGCTGCTTACGACGTGGTAGCAGTGCAAAGTCAATCAAAGCATCGAATCTATCCACTTTTATAGAATCTATAGTCTTTATAGTACCTATAGTCTTTATAGTATCTATTTCATCTATAATATCTATAATGTCTAAAGTTTGAGGGGAGGATTTGTTGGAGGTTTTGCGAAAAAATGTGGTTTGTTTTCAAAAATCTCGGGTGGTTGAAAAATGCCCCAAAAGGGCAAAAACGGTCGAGAAAGAAGCATTGCTAAAAAATATGCTTAAAAAACATGTTTTATAACATATTTTTTATTTCAGTGACACACAGCGAGTTAGGGTATATTTTGACAAAAACACGAAAAAATAAATAAAAAAATATTTGTAAAAAATTTGTGTAATTAAAAAAGTCGTTGTAACTTTGCACTCGCAAAACGGAAACGGGGTGTCGATAGCGACACGAAATCGGAAAGAGTTTTGCGAAGAAAGAACATTGAAATACTTACAATAGACCAAGCAAAGTAGTACGAGACGAGTAATAAAAACGAAGTCTCCGTCAAAATTTGAAACAGGTTTTTATAGCAAACGCCCTGTGTATAGGACAACTCGAAAACAAAAAAGTAAAAAAATATCAATAAGATATAACAACAACGAAGAGTTTGATCCTGGCTCAGGATGAACGCTAGCGACAGGCTTAACACATGCAAGTCGAGGGGCAGCGAGGGAGTGCTTGCACTTCTGTCGGCGACCGGCGCACGGGTGAGTAACACGTATGCAACCTGCCCTTGTCAGGGGGATAAGCGAGGGAAACCTCGTCTAATACCGCATATATGATTTAGAGGCATCTTTTAATCAGGAAAGAATTATCGGACAAGGATGGGCATGCGGGACATTAGGTAGTTGGGGGTGTAACGGACCACCAAGCCGACGATGTCTAGGGGTTCTGAGAGGAAGGTCCCCCACACTGGTACTGAGACACGGACCAGACTCCTACGGGAGGCAGCAGTGAGGAATATTGGTCAATGGGCGAGAGCCTGAACCAGCCAAGTCGCGTGAGGGAAGACGGTACTAAGTATTGTAAACCTCTTTTGTCAGGGAACAAAGAGACCACGTGTGGTAAGATGAGTGTACCTGAAGAAAAAGCATCGGCTAACTCCGTGCCAGCAGCCGCGGTAATACGGAGGATGCGAGCGTTATCCGGATTTATTGGGTTTAAAGGGTGCGTAGGCGGCATGTCAAGTCAGCGGTTAAATGTCGGGGCTCAACCTCGGCCTGCCGTTGAAACTGATGAGCTAGAGAGGATGAGAAGTATGCGGAATGCGTGGTGTAGCGGTGAAATGCATAGATATCACGCAGAACTCCGATTGCGAAGGCAGCATGCCGGCATCTATCTGACGCTGAGGCACGAAAGCGTGGGGATCGAACAGGATTAGATACCCTGGTAGTCCACGCAGTAAACGATGAATGCTAGATGTTCGAT
>JBGVNP010000228.1:0-5861 GCA_045125655.1 Eubacteriales bacterium
AATTACTCCGTAGGAGTGATTTTCGTAGTTTTGAAAGTATGGTGCATACGTCACGCTTGCGTGTAAGTATGTGCCGTGCTTTCTAAACCGATAATTCGTTTGCGAATTATCGAAAATTTATGTAAAGTCTGCTCAAACCAACCGATTAAGTTTTTCGGGGTGTGGGGCGGTTTTTTTCAAAAAAGCCCCACATCTTTTTACAACTAACTTCTGCGCGACAAATCAAAATTCAAACCCCTCGCACATATCTTGCGAGGGGTTCATCATTATTCAATATAGGGTGATTTTTTAGTGCAAAAGCCACTTGATTTTTTATATTTAAAGCACATCGAATAGAGGGCATCGGCTTTTCTGTCAAGCTCAAGCTGACGGCAATTCTCGGCATCCGCGGGCTTTGTAACGAGTTTTATATTTCTCTCTTCTTTTTTGATCAAGGATAGATACTCTCTGCCCTTTTCGTTCGCGCCGAGCAGGGTCGTGTAGGTCGGCACTGCATCAAGATCGTCCTGCCTGATACCCAACAAAATGCAGAGGATAGCGCGTCTTATAGCGGCGGACGTGTATTTTTTAGTCTGGAGATTATCAATAAAATATTCAAAGTTCGGACTATTATGTGCAAGAGTAGTTATTCTATTTATCAGTCCCTTATCACTAATAGCAACGTCAAGCGTTTCGGGATCAATCAGGCGCAGAGCAAGAAGAATCCCCTCCCCCGCCTTGTTGAGTGACGCAAATTGATTTTGGCGCAAAATATCAAAGGTATCGTTTGGAACAAAATCTTTCACGGCACTCTCGCCATCCTTTTCGATAGCTTCTCTTATAGCGCTCGCGCTCGGCAATTCACTCGCAGAAAGCTCGGTGTCACGGTATGAGCTTCCCTCTCTCTTTATCGGGCATATTTTCATTACGTACCTGTTTTTAATGATCGCCTTAGCATATTCAATACCCAAAATATCGTTTGAGAGGATACCATCAACGCCCGATCTTTTGGCAAGCAGATCAAAATATGCTCCCGCGCTACCTTCACTTTTGGAAAGTCTTGAACATTCATTTTTAAACTCGTCCGATGCCGCGATCTCTGCTATTTTCATTATTTTTTCCGCGTCCGCGCTTTCCGAGCCAAACACGATCTTGCTCACTCCAAGCTCGTTGAGGATATAAACTCCCGCAGAGGCAAAATACTCCGCACTTGCACAACAAAACGGCACGGGAAGCTCAAAAATAAGATCGGCCCCCGCCTCGATCGCCATTCGTGCGCGTTCGTATTTGTCCACGATAGCAACGTCTCCGCGCTGCGTAAAGTTTCCGCTCATAACGCAGATTATCGGCTCATCACTAACCTTTTTTATTTCGTTGATCTGATGCAAATGTCCGTTGTGAAACGGATTATATTCACAAATTATTCCAAAAGCCATTTTATTTTCCCCTTAATTTTAAAAATCTATTGAAATTAAACTTTTTATAGTGTATAATATATCTGTTAATAAAAAATTTTGGAGGTTCATTTAATATGAATGTACTCGTTGTAAATGCGGGCTCAAGCTCGCTCAAATATCAGCTTTTTGATACAACAAACGGTGACGTTATCGCAAAGGGTCTTTGCGAAAGAATCGGTATCGACGGCAAGCTCACTCATAAGCAGCTTGTTAAGGGCATCACCCACTCCGCCGATGTAGATATGCCCAATCACACTGTAGCTATGAAAGCAGTAGTTGATGCTCTTCTTGATTCAGAGCACGGCTGCCTTAAGAGCATGGATGAGATCGAAGCAGTTGGACACAGAGCAGTTCACGGCGGTCAGTATTTCTCTCAGTCCGTTATTCTCACTGATGAGGTTTATGAGATTCTCGACAAGAAGTGCCGCGACCTCGCGCCCCTTCATACTCCTGCATCTCTTCAGGGAATTCAGGCGTGCCTTGATATTCTTCCTGGCACCCCCCAGGCACTTGTTTTTGATACAGCATTCCATCAGACAATGCCCGAAGAAGCATATATGTACGGCATTTCCTACGATCTTTACGAGGAATACGGTATCCGTCGTTACGGTATGCACGGCACATCCCACCGCTTTGTTGCAGGCGAGATGATCAAGCTCCTCGGCGGCAACGCTGAAGGCACAAAGATTGTTACCTGCCACCTTGGAAACGGATCATCCATTTCCGCAGTTAAGGACGGCAAGTGCATCGATACAACAATGGGCTTCACTCCCCTTGCAGGTACTATCATGGGTACACGTTGCGGAGATATAGACCCCGCTCTTGTAACCTATATTATGGAAAAGAAGGGCTACTCCATTGACGAGGTAAACAGCTACCTCAATAAGAAGTGCGGTTTCCTTGGCGTTTCCGGCGTTTCTTCCGACTGTCGTGACCTTGAAGCAGCTATTAAGGAAGGCAATCACAGAGCACAGCTTGCTATTGATATTCTTAAATATCAGATCAAGAAGTATATCGGTTCTTACGCTGCAGCTATGGGTGGTCTTGATGCAGTTGTATTCACAGCAGGTATCGGTGAAAACACACCCAAGATCCGCGCAGGCGCTCTTTCTGGACTTGAATTTCTTGGAATTGAACTCAATCAGGAAGTTAATGCAAACACAATGGGTTGGACAGGCGTTACACAGCTTTCAACCGACTTTTCCAAGGTTAAGGTTTATATGATTCCTACAAACGAAGAGCTCGTTATCGCTCAGGACACAGAAGCGCTTGTTAAAGCACTCTAATATTTGATTTTATAAAGGTTGTCACGAAAGTGGCAACCTTTTATTTTGTTGTTTTTTTGTACCGTATCCAAAAGTGCATTTGCAAGCAATTCACGGTTGGTACGCGGCTTTGCAAATTCGGATGCACTATCGCCTTCGATGTCGAGATCGCGGGAATAACGAATATCCTCATTCTCCTCATTAAACCTCTGCGCCGTTTCCATATCGCCTCGGTTTACTGCGTTGAGATAGTCGGTGTCTAATTCGCGGGAGAATTTTCCTTTATTTTTTGAATTATCTCCTGTTCGTTTTGAGAACGGTTGATTATTTCCGTTATCTCTTTGGCTTTCAAGTCCGCCGCTTGGCTGTTTTGATTTTGTCTTGTATTCTTGATAATTTGGGAAATCTTTAGGGCTGTATTCTCGGACAAGTTCCGCTTCAAACAAGTTTGCCATAAAACTGCTCGCTCGTGACCAAGATTGTTGTTCGCTCTCATAAATACTCCTTTCCACCAATTCTATATCGGTTTCGTTGTACAAGTTTATCTTTATTACTTTTGTTATTTTGGGGAAATTGCGACTCCCCACAACATAAAGTAATGTATTATTTACCTCAAGGGTCGAATTGGGATGCTCGTTAACGGCTACTATTGCCTCTCCTCTCATTGACTGTTGGAAATCTTTAAGGGATTTTTTTGTTTTGAGTTTTGATTCGAGATCACTCATATTATTAAACGAAACAATACCAGCCTCTCTTGCCCAACCATATCTTTCATAGTCTTGCTTTTTGTAGCCACCCGTTTCTCTGCTCGCCTTGCCCTCAGGCGCACCCCTCGTTTTGTTGGGTGCCGTTTTTGTATCCTCGGTTGCTTGCTTAATGTCCCCAAGCATCATTGTAATAATGCCTTGGTCTATGTCGGCATAGTCAGAGAATACGTTCATATCTCCTACGGAGTTTGAGAGTAATTTGTTGCTGTTTACTTGTGCTTCAAATTTTGGTTTGTTTGTGGGGTTGCATTAATCCATAGTTTGTAGTCCACGCAAGATTCTTCGGTCGCTCAGCCGGACACGAAGTGTCATTCTGGAGCAGCCCTTGTGTCCCTTCGGAGATTCTATCGGTCGCTTATGCTCCCTCCAGAATGACACAAGGGCGCGATAGAATCTCGGCTGAGTTCCCTCAAGAATGACGCGTGGGTTCAATGTTTGCAAGGGTTCCGCGCGTCATCCTCGAACGAAGCGCAAGCGGAGTGAAGGATCTTGCGCGGCGCACAAACAAAATATTTAACTCCTCTATAAATCCCAATTTTACGTTATTACCTCTTGAAGCGCGGTGGCTTTCTGACTTGCTTTTTAGCATAGTCCTCATGCATGAGAAGAGAAAACCTTTCTTCCTTTTCGGGATAATATTCGGCAATATATTGATAAAGCAATGCATAAGCATCGTTTTGTGAAATTTTTCTAATGCTTCTACCATCATGCTCGGCAATGAAATCGCGCAATCCAAGATAAAAATCAAACGGTGAGGGGACTCCATCAAGCGCATATTCAAGCGATGCTTCAAATCCACCGCCCTCACGGTACCTATCAAGAATATCGGCAATTTCCGTCAGCAAGGACATCTCCTCAAAGCTCATCCATTTTGATTTCAGCACCGTATAGGGTGCTTTTTTTGATGCAACGTAGCCATATTCTTCAGCATCACGGCGCAAAGCTGTTCCATGAAGCAGCTTCAAAAATCCGAGCTGAAGCATATCGCAGGCAAAATAGGCATCGTCAAACGAGCGTTTAAAGCTCACCATATCTTCGCAGGGCAAGCCCGCAATAAGATCAAGATGAACGTGAACATTTCCAAGTGACTTAATGCGCAACGAAGCGTCAATTATCTTTTTTGAATCAAGATGGCGAGAGATCGTATCAAGCGTTTGCGAATTGGTGCTTTGGAGTCCAATTTCAAGCTGAATCTTTCCCTTCGGCATCTGCCGGAATATTTCAAAGCTCTCCTCATTCAAAAGATTGGCGCAGATCTCAAAATGATATTTTTTTGTAAATTCGTCCGAAAGGAGTGCGCGCCATATTGAATTGGCTCTTTTTATATCGAAATTAAACGTTCTGTCAACGAATTTTATTATCTTAATATCGGAGTGTAATTTTTCAAATTCGCGAAGATCGTCAAGCGTCTGTTCAAGCGATTTTGCGCGCACACCCTCACTTGCAGATGAAAGACAGTAAGCGCATCTATAGGGGCATCCGCGACTGCTCTCGTAGTAAAGCATCGTTCCACCCTCAAAATCACCCTCGCGATAGAGTATTCCCTCATTTCTCATCACGTCGGGACGTCCGCCGTCAATTATTCTGCCAATGCTCTCACCGTTTTTGATGGCATTGCATATTTTGACGATCGCATCCTCTCCCTCTCCGCGCACGATATGATCTATAAAATCGCAGTCAAATCGCTCACAATCAAAGCTGACCTCGGGGCCGCCAAAAACAATTCTTGCCTCAGGCAAAAGCGCCTTTAGGTCGGCGGCAATATCGAGCATTGAAGTGATATTCCATATATAGCACGAAAAACTGTAAACCTCCGCGCGCTCCGAAACAAGGCGCGAGAGAATTGAGGAATTCATATCTTTTAAATTGTATTCACAAATTGAAACCTCATATCCTGCCTCTTCAAGTGGCGCACGCAAGCATCTAAGTGCCAAACAGGTATGAGAATATGAACCGTTCAGACCAAATAATACGACCTTCATTTTTTACTCCAGTAGTTTTATAAATGGGATTTAGCGAGCACTATGTTTACACAGACCAAGCGATTAAAAAAGTTTTTTGGTTACTTTTTCTCAAAAAAGTAACCGCCCGCCGCGCAGGCGAAAAAACGCCCTTTTCTTTTTGGGAACTTTTTCTTTGGGGCTACTTTCTCAAAGAAAAAGTGGATAAATGATAAGCAGTCGCTATAGTTTGTAGCACTATTTTTAGATAGTTTGCCTTTGTAACGCTTTTTTCTTTGGCATAAGAGCCACAAAGAAAAAAGCTTGGCAAAAAAGAAATGGCGAGTGCGCTCAAGCCGCGCGGCTCTGCTACGCGCAGGGCGACCGCTTTTGAAAAAGCGGTGCAAAACAACCGATTGGTTACTGCGAACATAGTGCTCGACAAATCAAAAT
>JBGVNP010000229.1:0-8942 GCA_045125655.1 Eubacteriales bacterium
TTCAACGTGACCCGCATATACGTTAGAATCCTGATATGTATGGCTATCTATCATAATCTTAACGTTTGTGGGCTTATTTGCAGGATTATAAACTACTTCAAGAGTAGCTGTTGCGCCTGCAGCGATTTCAAACATAGAGCCGCCCCATGTTGTATCTGTATAAACACCATTGCCGTCCTGTGTAGCGGATACGTTACAGCAAGTTGTGTTGGGGCTTGTTTGTGTCTGGCTTTCCATGTCAATACGAACCTTAACAGGAGCTTCGCCGTAGTTCTTAACCTTAAGAGTAAACGTGGTCTTTGTAGCTGCGATCGCAGACACGTCGGCCCAGATATTCTTATAGGAATCGCCTACGATATTTGTATAAGTTACGTCAATAACGTTGCCTTCACCTACGTTTACGCCGTAGCCGTCAGTTACGTTACCGCCGATATTAGTTGTAAACTCACCGAAATTAAGTGTAAGATTTCCGGATGTGGGATGTTCAATAGCGGGAGGTGTAGTGGGCATATCGTTGCCACACTCATCGCACTTGCCGTCTTCATCAGCGTCAACGTGTGTGCAAGGTGTTTCAACCTCACCAACAGCTGCGAACTTGATGTCTTCAACTGTGATGTCACCCGAACGAAGAACGGAGTCATTTCTTGAGGAGTCGATCATAAGCTGAAGCTTAATTCCGCCTACGCCGAAATTAACAACGATATCTACAGTTTCACCTGCGGGAATATCGAAGAAGGAACCGCCCCAAGAAAGGTCTGTATATACGGGCTGACCGTTCATGGTTGCGGAAATATTTGTTGCCTGATTGTTACCTGTAAGTGTGGGGTCGAACATATTAACACGAAGGTTAACTGTTTCAGTACCGTTATTTGTTACCTTAAAGTTCACGTAATTCTTGCCTGCAACGGCTTCAGTTACGTCAAGCTCAATCGGTTTATATTCACTGCCGCCAACGTCGGTATATGTTACGTTTGCCTTGTTGCCGTCAACTGTTACTACGTATTTTTCAGCTGAGGGGAATGCGGGAGCAATGGGAGCTACTTCTGCCCAATCGATCTCGTCGCCACCGTCAACAGGGGGCTCTACGGGAGGATTAAGAGGAGCACCCTCTGCGCTTGTCTTGATCCACTGATATACTGTACCGTTGTCATTAACTTCGCCCTTGTACTGTCCCATCCAGCCGTAAGCTCTTTCGTTACCGCACCAGTAGTTTGTGAGGATTCTACCTGCAGTTGAGGGAAGAACGTCAACGTGTCTTAAATTTCTGCCTTCTTCAACATCATCTGTAGTTACTCTGTAAACGGGCTCACCATCAACGAACCAAGTGATCGCATTGGGTTCCCAACGGAATCCGTATCTATGCAATTCCTTAGAAGCATCAAAGCCAAGGTCGTACAAAAATTCATTGCCGCCCTTACCGTTTACGAAGAAATTGAACTGAACGTGAGTTGTATCGTTGCCGAGGAACTCAATGTCGATCTCATCGTGAGGATTGGGAACGTCGCCCTTTAGGTCGTAAGGACCTGTGCAAACAAAGAAAGTGCTTGCAGTACCGGGATTTGCAGAGGGCTTCATGCAAACCTCGTAATCACCGTAGTGATAATAGTTTGTTGTGCGCGCTTCACCGGCAGTGTAATTAAACTCTACCTCTTCTTCGCCGAGCAAAGCAGTTGCCTTTTCTTCAGTAATACCAAGGCGCATTGTCTCGTTTTCATAAATTACGTTGTGACTCTTCCAAACAACGTTGAAAACGTCACCGTTTGTCCAGCCGTCCGACTCAAACAAAACGTCAGCCGAGGGCTTGCCATCTCTAAAGTCAACAAGTCTGTCACCTGTAAGAGGTGCTGCCTGCAGCTGTCTATCTGGCGCAAATCTGTCCATAAAGAAATCTTCGATCATATTGAAAATTTCGCAGCTGCTGAGTGACATAACGACTACAAGCATCAATGCCACTACCATTAAAATTCTTCTTTTCATAGTTTCCTCCTATGTAAATTAGTTATTGTATATAACTGCGCTATTCTGCGCTTTTATATCCTATCCATTGATATTGGGCATATACGGGAAGCTTGCTTTCATCAAATCTTCCTGCCCAGCTTGAATTACTTTCGTGAACGTTCCAAAGATTCATCATAATGTGTCCCAGTGCCGAGGGAATATTCTCGGTAGCACGGTAGACCGCCTTGCCGTCAACGTACCACGTGATTGAATCGGGCTGCCAATCAAAGCCATACTCGTGAAAATCCTTCGACGCATCGAATCCAAGCTCGTAGTAATATTCGTGTCCGCCAACGCCGTTCGTATAGTAATTAAACTGAACTATCGTCATATCGTGACCCAAAAATTCAATATCTATCTCATCCCAAGGATGTCCTGTGTAAGTGAAGAACGATGATATGACACCGTCACAGCTTGCCGCCTTCATCGATACCGAATAATATCCGTATGAGAATTTTCCCCACGTTCTGTACTCCGCGCCAACGTATCTATTATCCTGCTTGTTAAGAGCAAGTGTCATAATTCCGTTTTCAAACCAGATGTTCGAGCTTCTAAATTCGCAATTAAAGGGATATCCGTTTCCACGGTCATTTCGCGGCCAAAAGCCCTCGGGCGGACCGTTTTCAAAGGTCGCTATCTTGTCCTCATCGGGCGTGAAACGCTTTGGAACGTTGTCACTCGGTCTGATATTTCCGCCACCCATCGAAGGTGCGTGCGGTCTGCACGATACAAGCACCGATAAAACGACAAGTGCAAGCGCCAAAAGTCTTGGGATCGATTTGATAATTTTTTTAAATTTCAATTTATAAATCCTCGAATACTTATTTTTTAACTTAAGCAGCAGAAGAATCCTTATTGCCTTCCTTGAAAATAAATCTGTTAGCAAAAAAGAATACCACCATTGCAACTCCACCTGTTAAAAATGTCGTTCCGAAGTCCGCGATAATGGAGGGTATGTTGAAGAAGAGAGCAACTCCGCCCCAAACACTGTTTATTGAGTTTACTACGCAGGTAACAATTGCAAACGCAAGGAAATAAATGAGGAACTGACGTCCCATTTTGCCGTTACTGCGGAAAACAAATTTTCTCTGCAAGAAGAAATTGATGATCTCACAAAGCCAAAGGGAGATAAGAAAGGCAACGAAATATGCCGTTCCGCCCTGCGTTTCGGATGCGCCAACTATGTACCACTGAAATTTGATTCCGAAAATATCCACAGGAATATCGGGAAAACCGATCGCCGCAGTACCCATAAAGCTAAAAAGCGGCTCCAAAATTGAGATGAGCAAAGCTCTTATTATAGTGATGAGATTGCTGACGAGAAAGAAAAGTCCTCCCTCTCTTACCCAAGTTGCAAGCTTGGGATTTTTCTCCATAAATCCAAGCCATAAATCCTTGATTTTTTGCATATTTGCCTCCAAACTTTAAATGTCTATACATAAATAATATCACATAAAATTGACAAAATAAAGTCTTTTTTTTACACTTTATTATTTTTGTAATAAATAGCTATAAGTACCGCTTCTTGCCTTTATAATTCTACTCAAAATATGTTGAACTTGCACAAATAATTTGTTCCCATATTATCAAAAATATATATGTTCAATGATTGCTCATAAAAAAAGCACTTGCTCTTTGCGAAAAAATATGCTAAAATCTCTTTGTAAATCAATAAAAAGAAAGGACACAAAAAAACACTATTATGGTACAAATAATAAGAGCATTGGCAATCTTTATCGCGGCAATTCTCTGCCTTGCGATTCTTACTGTTGGCGGCTTAAATATCGCCAAATTTTTCATCTACGCGGACTACTATTCCATCGAGGAAACACTTTGCACAAACCCCGGTCTTAACGACGGATTTGTTTGTCAGGGCATTGCGATTTCCGAGGAAAACGGAAAAATTCTCGTTTCGGGATATATGAATGACAAGACGAACAGCAGAATATACGTTACCGATCTCGATAGCAATTCATACTACGTTGAATTGACACGAAACGGCGGTGAGAAATACACGGGACATGCGGGTGGAATCGCGATCACAGGTGATACGGTTTATATCTCAAACGGCAGTAAGCTCTACGTTTTCGCCCTTTCCGACGTTCTCAATGCCAAAAACGGAGATAAGATCGACATCGGCAGTGGCGTAAAGGTAAATTCTGCGGCATCCTTTGTATTTGCAGACGAGGAATACGTTTACGTTGGAGAGTTCAATGATCCCGCCGATGAGCAGAAGGAGCATATCTATGAAACTCAAAACGGCAAAAATCACTCCATAATCGAAAAATATGCCCACAGCGACCTTGAAAATCCCGTAAAGATATATTCGATAGGCGACTATGTTCAGGGTGTTTGCTTTACTCCCGACGGCAGAATCGTTTTCTCCACTTCCTTTGGACTTACAAGCTCCAAATACTACGTTTACCGCGATGCAGATGCTAAGGATTCCGGCAACGTTTTGGATGGCGCGCCCGTTTATTATCTTGGCGAATGCGTTCAGCACGTCAGCGGCCCCGCTATGAGCGAGGATATGGACTGGTATGATGGCAAGGTAATAACTCTTTCGGAGAGCGCATCCAATAAATACATATTCGGCAAGCTCTTCTTTGCAGACGATATAGTTGCACTTGATTTTGCGAAATAATCGGATAAAAATTCATAAAACTAATAAAAATCCACCCTCACGGGTGGATTTTTATCGTTATATCATCGCCTCAAATTCTTCAAATACTTTCTTTATAAATTTGGGCATTTTTTTGTCATTAAAATTGCGCTCCTTCCACGCATTTGTACCTTGAACACGAGTCAAAATTGCATTTTTCAGCTCCTTAATATCCTCGTTTTTCTTGGGGCAAACATCTTTTATTTCAATACTTATCGGCTCTCTGCCAACCTTAATCGTCATATCCTTGGCAATAATATCGCGGAATTTAATAACAAATTTCCTCTCCGCGGGCAATATTTTACAAGGATCATCGGGGGTAATAGTAAGGCGCAAAGTCGAACCGTCCTCGCAAAGCTCAAATCGAGTAATCGCGCTCTTGCCACTCTTATAGTCCATCGTTTCGCCATCGTCCTCATAAAGCTCGTATGATCCCTCTCCGCGCCAGATATTAACCTCAAGCGGTTGCTCAAGAGAAAGATCGTTGCTTCTGTCATTCTTGTACGTTGGAACGATTGCACCGGCAGGTGCAAGCACGGGGATACTGTCAATATCACGATACATTTTTATCCATTTTCCACCCTCGTATATTCTGCCGTTGAATATATCCGTCCATCTGCCATCGGGCAGCCACACGTCAACACTTGCGAGATTGAGCTTTTTGTCAGTGGGCACAGTTATCGGGCAAACGATAAGCTCCCCTCCGAAGATATACTGATTTTTCGCCTTGTAAGCATCATCGCAATCATAACGGTAATACATGGGCATACAGATTGGCTCACCGTATTTGTGCGTGCGATAGTTCGCACTGTAAAGGTAGGGTATGAGCTTGTGACGGAGGCGCAAAAATTCATTTGCTACAACGTTCACGGCAAAGCTCTTTTTCCACGGCTCTTTGCCCATAAAATCTGAATTTGACGAGTGAAGTCTGTTTATCGGGCTGAAAACACCGAGCTGAAGCCAACGCATATATATTTCATCATCCTGAATGCCGTTCGTATGACCGCCAATGTCGTGACTCCACCAGGTATAGCCCGCGTTTGCGGCACAATTTGTAAAATACGGTTGAAAATCAAGACTCTTCCAAGTAACTATCGTATCACCCGAAAATCCGAGAGGATAACGGTGCGAGCCGAGTCCCGCATAGCGAGAGAGTATCAGTGGACGTTTGTTGCCTTTGGCAGAATCAAGATAATGGTAATGATTGAGCGCCCAAAGGGGATCAAGCCCCTTGATCTTGCTTTTTGTACCCTGTTGCCAATCTATCCACCAGAAATCCACTCCCTCGTTTTCAAGAGGATGGTGCAAAATTTCAAAATATGCCTTCATAAATTCGGCATTGGAGACGTCAAATTCAATAACCTCCTTCTTTTCGGGGTCCTTTCCAAGACGCTCGCACATATTCTTATATGCATCCTCAAAAAATCTCACACCCTGTGATGGATGAATATTGAGCGGCACCTTAAATCCCTTTTCGTGAAGCCAATCAAGCAGCTCACAGTGGTCGGGGAAAAGCTCGGTATTCCACGAATATCCCGTCCAGCCCTGAAGAAGATAATAATATACCGCCTCTTGAATGCACTTTGGCTTCAAGCTTCTTGCTTCCTCTCCAAATCGCGAAATAACGTCAACCCAGTGCCAGTCCATATCAATGGTGGCGACGGTTATGGGAAGCTCCTCGTCGATAAATCTCTGCATCAGTGTGCGATATTCCTCTTGAGTATATGCTCTATATCTGCTCCACCAGTTGCCGAGCGCAAATTTCGGAATGAGGGGCACCTCACCCGTCAGCTTAAAGAAATCGCGAAGCTGATCAAGATAATCTCGACCGTAGGCAAAATAGTATCTGTCTGCACATTTTTCGCGCGGAGCAATAGTGCCGTCGGGCATTAATAAAAGACTCTTGCTATCATCCATTACCGAAGTGCCACCCCTTGATGTAATTCCCTTTTCAAGAGCGATCGCTCCGTTCGCCGTGTCAAGCGTTCTTGCCGTTCCCGGAAGTGTTCCCTTACCAATATCACTTATGATCTCGCCTGATGCAAGCTTAATGGAAATCACACTTCCGTCAGTGGCTCTTACAGCGAATAAAGCATCATCAGTTTGAATATTTATGCAGTTTTTATTCTCAAAAATAGTATATTTCGGCTTATCAAATTCCCTGTTTTGCACCGTTTGCGTTGGCAAATCGGTAAATGCTCCCTTTTCGGTTCTCAAAAGTCTTTGGGTTATAAGACTGATTCTAATATCGCCTTTTTCAAAAATAACCATAGTGCACTCCTTAGTGTTTTTATAAAAATAATTATATATGATTCTTGGAATGTTGTCAATAATTTGTATCTAAAATATAGACAAGAGCAGATTTATGTGATATAATAAATGGGTAAACAAAAATAATTCTCAAAGGAGAAAATCATGGAAAAGAAATTATGGTATAAGGATATGGTATTCTACCAGATCTGGCCCCGCTCTTTCAAGGACGGAAACGGCGACGGAATGGGCGATCTTTATGGCGTTTATGAGAAGCTCGACTACATAAAGGGTCTCGGATGCGACGGCATCTGGTTCTCCCCCCTCTACCCCTCCCCCGGAATCGACTGCGGATATGACATCTCGGATTACCTCAATATTGCCGAGGAATTTGGCGGTATGGATGCATTCAAAAAGGTGCTTGACGGCGCGCACGAGCGCGGAATGAAGGTGATTATGGACCTCGTTGTCAACCACACAAGCGATCAGCACGAGTGGTTCCAAAAGAGCCGTCAGAGAATCGACCCCTATACCGATTACTATATTTGGCGCCCCGCCAAGCCCAATGGCAAGCTTCCCAACAACTGGGATTCTCTTTTCGAGGGCAAGGCATGGCAGTGGGACGAGGTGCGCGGTGAATATTATATGCATCTTTTCGCAATTCAGCAGGCGGATCTCAATATGGATAATCCCCTTGTTCGCGAAGAGGTCAAAAAGATCCTTCGATTCTGGCTCGACATAGGCGTTGACGGATTCAGAGAGGACGTTATCACCTTCATTTCAAAGCCCGAGGGACTCCCAAACGACAATCTTATGCCCGCATCCAAGGGTATATTTATGTTCAACCACGGTCCCAATCTTCACAAATATCTTGAGGAATTTAACAGGGACGTATTCTCAAAATACGATTGCATGACGCTTGCCGAATCCCCCATGGTAACGCCTAAAAAGGCACTTGAATACATAGACGAGAACAACGATCCCGTTCTCAATATGTTCATTCAGTTCTCCACGCAAGAGGCGGACTGCTTTATGACCGACTATTATCATATGCCCTTCAATCTTCGCAAGCTCAAGAGATGCTATACAAAGTGGCAGGATGCGCTTGACGGAAAGGGTTGGAATATGCTCTATATCGAAAATCACGACCATCCAAGAATGGTTTCACGTTATGGCAGTGAAAAATTCCAGAAAGAAAGCGCAAAGATGCTCGCAGTATCCTACCTCTTCCAAAAGGGTACTCCCTTTATCTATCAGGGACAGGAGATCGGTATGACTAACTGGTATCCCTCCGACCCCGAAATGTATGAGGACGTTCAAACCCGTTGGCAATATTTCAACGTTGCAACAAATAAATCCCCCGAAAAGCGCCTTAAGAGACTTTGGGACGGCTCGCGCGACTCCGCGCGTACTCCCGTTCAGTGGAGCGCAGAGGAAAATGCAGGATTTACAACGGGCAAGCCATGGTTCTACGTCAACGAAAACTACAAGGAAATCAACGTTGCAGATCAGGAAAAGGATGATAAATCCGTTCTTAATTTTTACCGCGAAGCAATCAAGCTCCGTAAAGAGCTTTCGAGCGTAAGACACGGAAATTATAAGGAATACGGCAAGCTCTCATCGTCCTTCTATACCTATTCGAGAGAGGACGATAAGGAAAAGCTCCTCATCGTTTGCTCCTTCACCGAAAAAGAGAAGAAGTGGAGCGTTCCCGCAGGCTTTGACCTTGATAGCGCAGAGCTCATACTTGCAAACTACGACACTCAAAACGGCACAACACTCAAGCCCTACGAGTGCAGAGTTTACAGATGGAAAAAATAAAAAAAGCACACAAACAAAGCCCCTCAACAAGAGGGGCTTTTCGTTTTAACTTAAAATTTTAATTTGTCGCGCACTATGTTCGCAGAAACCAATCGGTTGTTTTGTCCACTTTTTCAAAAGTGGCGCCCTGCGCGTAGCAGAGCCGCGCGGCGTAGGGGTTCCCCGAAGCGAGTGAAACGGAGCTTTGGGGGTTGCCGTCGAGAGCGCACTC
>JBGVNP010000230.1:0-2820 GCA_045125655.1 Eubacteriales bacterium
AAATTAAAATCACCGCAAAAACACGGGAGGCTAATAGCCTCCCCTACAAGTTTGTGCTATCAAACTGCTCGACAAATCAAAATTTGAAGCGTAAACGTAACGGCTATAATCTAACAAAAAAACACCCCAAACCCGTAGGGACAGGCGTCCTCGACTGTCCGCTATTAACATAAACTAACACACTGACAAATCAAAATTTGTGCTCCACGCAAGATCCTTCAGTCGTTGCGCCCGACGACTTTAGTCGTCATTCTCGAGCGTAGCGAAGAATCTTGGGCGCAACTCCCTCGAGGATGACGCGTGGGTTTATAGATGGCAAAGGTTCCGCGCGTCATTCTTGAGGGAACTCAGCCGAGATCCTATTGCTTCGCCACGTACACCGTAAGGTGTCATTCTGGAGCTGCCCTTGTGTCCCTTCGGAGATTCTATCGGTCACTCCGTTCCCTCCAGAATGACACAAGGGCGCGATAGAATCTCGTGGCAACTCACTTTGAAATGACACTCCGTGTCCGGCTGAGCGACCGAAGAATCTTGCGCGGTAGCTAAACAAAGAAATTTTGCAATTTTAACTTAAACTAACTCCGCCACAAATCAAAATTTGAATTACTCGCCGTTAAATATCATCAAAATTCGATTTTTTGATATTATTTTTTCAAATGTATTGCAAAAATGTGCAAAATATAGTAAAATAGAAATGTTGTGAACATTTTAAATTAATATAAAGGAAACAAAAATGGCAGATTTTAATCAAGAAATAAAAAGGAGAAGAACGTTTGCGATAATCTCCCACCCCGACGCAGGTAAGACAACGCTTACAGAGAAATTCCTTCTCTACGGCGGCGCGATTCAGTCTGCGGGCACTGTTAAGGGCAAGGCAAGTGACCGTCACGCGACAAGTGACTGGATGGACCTCGAAAAGCAGAGAGGTATCTCCATCACCTCGTCCGTTATGCAGTTTGAATATGACGATTATTGCATCAATATTCTCGACACTCCCGGACACCAAGACTTCTCCGAGGACACATACAGAACGCTTATGGCGGCGGACAGTGCGGTCATGGTAATTGACGCGGCAAAGGGTATCGAGCCACAGACTCGCAAGCTCTTCAAGGTTTGCGCTATGCGCGATATTCCGATTTTCACCTTCATAAACAAGCTCGACCGCGAGGCGCGCGATCCCTTCGACCTTCTTGACGAGCTTGAGAGAGAGTTTGGAATCGGCACGTATCCTATGAACTGGCCCATCGGCTGCGGAGTGAATTTCAAAGGCGTTTTCGACCGCGAAAGACGTTCAATTCTTGCATTTGACGAATTTCATTCGGGCAGAAACAGAATTGAAGGTATCTCCTGCGACATCACCGACATAGAAAAAATGGACGAGCTTATAGGAGAATACGACCGACGCGCTCTCGTTGATCAGATCGAGCTTCTTGAGGTTGCAAGCTACGAATTTGATCTTGAAAAGGTGCGCCACGGCAAGCTCTCCCCCGTTTTCTTCGGCTCGGCACTCAACAACTTCGGAGTTGAGCCGTTCCTTAAGAGCTTCCTTGAAATGACCACCTCTCCCCTTCCTCGTCGCGCAGGTGATGATATAATTGATCCCTTTGACGAAAAATTCTCTGCATTTGTATTTAAAATTCAGGCAAATATGAATAAAGCACACCGCGACAGAATCGCGTTCATGCGAATCTGCTCGGGCAAATTTGAACGAAACAAGGAATATTTGCACGTTCAAGCGGGCAAGGTCGCAAAGCTCTCCCAGCCACAGCAGATGATGGCGCAAGAAAGAGAAATCGTTGACTGTGCCTACGCGGGCGATATAATCGGCGTATTCGATCCCGGTATCTTCTCCATTGGCGACACCGTGTGCGATCCCACACTCAAATTCACGTTTGAAAGAATCCCCACCTTCGCTCCCGAACATTTCGCACTCGTTGAGCAGAAGGATTCAATGAAGCGCAAGCAGTTTGCCAAGGGTATGAACCAGATTGCTCAAGAGGGTGCTATTCAGATGTTCTTCGAGCCAAATTCCGGTATGGAAAGAGTAATTGTCGGCGTTGTCGGCGTTCTTCAGTTTGAGGTGCTTGAATACCGCTTGAAACACGAATACGGCGTTGATATTATCCGCCGCCCCATGCCTCAGGCATACGTTCGTTGGATTGAAAATGAGGGTATCGACCCCACCAAGCTTACGCTCGACACCGATACCAAATGGGTTCAGGACTATAGAGGCAACAATCTCCTCATCTTCCCAAGAGAATGGAGTATCCGCTGGGCGCAGGAAAAGAATAAAGACCTTGTTCTCAAGGAATTCCACGAAAAATAATACTCAAATAAAAAGAGAGGTTTACCCTCTCTTTTTGTTTTCAAATTTTGGTTTGTCAAGCACGTTGTTAGCACAGACCAATCGGTTGTTTTGTCCACTTTTTCAAAAGTGGCGCCCTGCGCGTAGCAGAGCCGCGCGGCGTAGGGGTTCCTCGAAGCGAATGTATATGAGCTTTGGGGGTTGCCGTCGAGAGCGCATTCAGCGTTTCTTTTGTTAGCTTTTCTTTGCGCTTATTTCGTCAAAGAAAAGCGGCTCAAGAGTCTTGGTATTTAAAGATAGTTTGCCTTTGTAACGGACAGTCGAGGACGCCTGTCACTACGGGTTTTGGGTGTTTTTCTTGTTGGATTGTAGCCGTTTTGTTTGTACTGATAGTTTATGTTTGCAACGGGACGTCGAGGACGCCGTCCCCTACGGGTTTTGGGGGTGTTTTTTTGTTGGATTGTAGCCGTTTTGTTTGTACTGATAGTTTATGTTTGCAACGGGACGTCGAGGAC
>JBGVNP010000231.1:0-6556 GCA_045125655.1 Eubacteriales bacterium
TTTCTTTGAGAAAGTAGCCCCAAAGAAAAAGTTCCCAAAAAGAAAAGGGCGTTTTTTCGCCTGCGCGGCGGGCGGTTACTTTTTTGAGAAAAAGTAACCAAAAAACTTTTTTAATCGTTTGGTTAGTGCGAACATAGTGCGCGATAAACCCCAATTTATCTGAATAAAACAAAAAAACAGGATGAAAATTCTCATCCTGTTTTTTGATTTTATTTTGTATTCAATTCTCTTTCGAGCCACACAAGTCCGAGTGAGAATGCATCATAAAGTCCCGATTTATCGCCCTGCTTAATGATCTTATTAGGATCGTTTGAGTCGATGATCTGAATAAGAATCTTGTCTGGGAGCTCCTCTCCGCTTATCTCATCCACCTTTGTAGACATTATTTCAAGGAGCAAAAAGCATTTTTCGGTCTTATCGCCGTAGCAAATTGTGTTACCCTCGCGCACGAGAGGTCTGTCTTTATATTCAAGATATTTTCCTTCTACAAGTTCCATATATATTTCTCCTTAACTATAATCAATTATTAAGTAGTATAACACAAAAAATCGTGTTAGTCAAGTGCTATTATATCTGCTCCGCCTCGCGAATCTTTTTTATTACCTTGCTAGGAGTTTTAGAGCCGAAGATAGCCGAGCCGGCAACGATAACGTTTGCACCTGCCCCTATTGCAAGGTGAGCGTTGTTTTCGTTGATTCCGCCGTCAACCTCGATGTTGAGAGCGTGCAATCCCTTTTCGTTGGCGTATTCTCTTATAATACGAACCTTGTCAATGGTTTCGGGGATCATTTCCTGTCCGCCAAAGCCGGGTTCAACGGTCATAACGAGCACCATATCAACCATATCAAGATACGGGAATACTGCCGATGCGGGAGTGCTTGGGGAGATTGCGATGCCCGCCTTCATATCGTGCTCTTTGATTTTAAGAAGAGCATCCTTCGGTCTTGAGGTGCTTTCAACATGGATAGTGATGCAATCCGCGCCTGCGCGTACAAAATTCTCAATATAGCGCTGAGGATTTTTTATCATAAGATGCACGTCAAAAAACAGCTTTGTCTTTTTTCTTATTGACGCTATAACGGGCGGCCCAAAGCTGATGTTTGGCACGAACGCGCCGTCCATTACGTCGAGGTGGAGATAGTTTGCGCCCGCCTGCTTTACCTTTTCTATTTCTTTTTCAAGATTGGCAAAATCTGCCGCAAGAAGTGATGGTGCTATGTATATCATTGAATATCTCCTTTCAAATTTTTGAATTTTCATGTCGGGATTATTTGTTTGTCATAAAATGATAGTGAGAATTAATATGGGCGTCTGCGGCAGGGATGTCAGCTTAAGGAAGTCAGCACCGTTTTCCGCAGATGCTTATATTTTTAGAGTGATTATTTGATTACTTGCTCTTATACACAAGGCATACTGCGTGAGCGGCTATGCCTTTTTCTTCACCCGTAAATCCAAGTCCTTCCTCGGTTGTTGCCTTAATACTAACGGCATCAAGTTCAATTTCAAGAGCGCGAGCGATATTAAGACGCATCTGAGGAATGAACGGTGCGAGCTTGGGTGCTTGTGCAAGTACGGTGGCATCTATATTTCCCACCTCATAGCCCTCTTTTTTTACCATTTCGCCAACGAGAGCAAGGAGAACAAGTGAGTCCGCACCTTTAAAATTTTCATCGGTGTCGGGGAAGTGTTTTCCTATATCTCCGAGCGCAAGCGCACCGAGAAGGGAATCACTAATCGCGTGCAAAAGCACATCCGCATCGGAGTGTCCAAGAAGTCCCAAATGATGAGGAATATTCACACCGCCGATTATCAGATCACGTCCTTCTACGAGCTTGTGCACGTCATAGCCGTGTCCTATTCTGAAATTCATATATTTTCCTCTCTTGAGCGAAGTATTGCAAGTGCCAACGGAATGTCATCGGGAGTGGTGATCTTGATATTATTTCTTCCGCATTCTACAAGCTTTATGTTACATCCGAGATTTTCAACGAGGGCGTTGTCATCTGTCACAACGAGATGATCGGCATCCGCTTTTTTGAGAGCCAATTCATATATCTCGGTCTTGAATACCTGAGGAGTAGCCGCCATCCAGATGTGATTTCTGTCCGCGCTCGATTCTATAAACTGATTCTTGCCGTTTGACACCTTTATGGAATCAACGGCGCGCGTTGCTGCGGTAGCACAGTTGTATTTATAAGCTGCAGCGCAGACCTTTTCGATCTGCTCTTTTGTTACAAGACATCTCGCGCCATCGTGGATGGCAACGAAGCGAGTATCCTTGCTAATAGCGGCAAATCCGTTTCTTACCGATTCCTGACGTGTCTTTCCGCCACTCACAAGGCGAACGAATTTTTTGAATTTATAGAGCTTTTGAAATTCGTGATAGAGATAGAATTCGTCCTCTTTTGCAACAACGATTATCTCGTCTATGCATTCGCACTCGTCAAATGCCTTGATGGTGCGCGCAACCACGGGCATATCGTCAAGCATTATCATCTGCTTTGAGACACCCTCTCCCATACGCGAGGAGCTACCCGAGGCAACGATTATTGCCGTTGTGGGCTCAAGTCTGTCCTTTTTGCCCGTTATCGCACGGATGGTATCCGTTATCTTGTGTATTATCGTGCCCACTGTGCACTCCTTTCCGAAAGTGATCAAAGATCCTTTCCGTTTTCTATATCTTCAATAAGTGAAAGTCTTTTTATGTGTCTGTCTCCCTCAAATTCGGCATCGACAAACTGATCAACAAGATCAAGGGCAAGTCCTGTGCCAAGCACTCTTGCACCAAGGCAGAGAACATTTGCGTTGTTGTGAAGTCTTGTAAGACGGGCAGAGAAGGTGTCACTGCAGCAAGCTGCACGTATTCCGCGATGCTTGTTTGCCGCCATACTCATTCCGATTCCCGTTCCGCAAATGAGGATACCGAGGTCTGCTTCTCCGTTCTGAAGCTTTTTGCAAAGACGGCTTGCAAATACGGGATAATCACAGCTTTCGCCGCTATTTGTTCCAACGTCCACGGCTTCAAAGCCCCTTGCTTCAAGGTGAGCTTTGATGGCGTTTTTAAGCTCGTAGCCACCGTGATCTGCGCCAAGTACGATTTTTTTCATAGCTTAATTACGTCCTTTCTGTTCGGCTTCAAGACGTTCAAGTCTTTCTCTTTCCGCCTGAGAAGCTCTGAGATAAACGGGGGATAATTCAATGTCAGTAGTGAGTAGATCCTGCTTTGACGCTTCAAGCGCGCAAAGTGCCACACTGTATGCATTTTGATATTGATGGATAAGAGGAGTGTTCTCGGTCTCTATCTTGGCGAATGAACCCTTGGCTATATCGTAGCCATCTCCGCAAAGATATATTTTTTTGTCGGTGTATTTTCTAAGCTCCTCTTCAAGATCAAAAACGGATATGAGTCTATCCTCGCAGATGCGAGTGAGCTTTCCGTTCTCGCAGAGGAAGAGTGCGTTGTAAAGCTGACTTCTTCTCGCATTCATAACGGGACAAACGATACCCTCTGCATAGAGAAGATTGTGAGCAAGCGCATCAAGGGACGAGATGGGTGCACAGGGCTTGTTTTTGTCAAATGCGATACCCTTTATTGTTGCCGCACCGATCCTCACTCCCGTGAATGAGCCGGGACCTGCCGAGCAAGCGAAAAGATCAATATCGTTCACGCTCAGCTTTAATACCTTCAAGCACGCCTCGATCATAGGGAGAAGCGTTTCACTGTGCGTATTGCCGTTATTGATTGAAAACTGTGCAAGCAGCTTTTCATTTTCAGTTATCGCGACAGTTGAAACTATCGCAGTTGAATCAAGAGATAAAATTTTCATATTGATCTCCTTATCGGATGTTTTACATTTTATTGTACGTTTTATAAGCTGATTCTAATCAATCTTTCGTCAGGAGTATCGATGTCAGTCTTAACGATCTCAACTTTGATATGTTCGTTCGGTATTGCATAGGGAATATTTTCACTCCATTCCACAAGGCAGATAGAGCCGTTATCGAGATAATCGTAATAACCTATTGAATAGAGGTCGTCCTCGTCCGTTATTCGATACATATCGAAGTGGAAGACTCTGCGCGTGTTCTTTGTCGGATATTCATTGACGAGTGCAAAGGTTGGTGAGCGCACCAGTGCGCTTGGAGAAAATACTCTCGCAAAGCCGCGCACGAATGCGGTCTTTCCCACTCCGAGATCGCCATATAGTGCTATGAATGAGGGGATGGAAGGATCGTCTTTCATTCTTTTTGCCAATTCAAAACCGACGTTCTCGGTCTCTTCGGGAGATTTTGTAATGATTTCTTCTAAGACCTTCATATCAATTCTTTTTTGCAACCTCAGTGAATTTCTTTTTAGTTCCGTCGGGATACTGTACAACGGTTGACTCAAGCTGAGCACCGAAGGATGCTCTTATTTCAGCCACATATTCCATACGGAGCGCGTGCTGCTCCGCCTTTTCCTCTTCGGTAAGCTCGCGAACCTTTTGCTCGTGAGCGTAATACTTTATTTTATCAAGCTTTGATTTTTCCATTTTTACTCCTATTCGGTGAATGAATACATTTTATAAAGGTCGGCATAAAGTCCGCCCTTTTCGATAAGCTCTTTGTGCGTACCGCTCTCCTCAATGCCATTTTCGGTAAGGACGAGTATGCGGTCGGCATTTTTGATAGTCGTCAAGCGGTGAGCAACCGTAAAGGTCGTTCTGCCCTTGGCGAGCTTTTCAAGGGACTGTTGAATGAGATACTCACTCTCGTTGTCAAGCGCGCTTGTCGCCTCGTCAAGAATAAGTATCGGGGGATTTTTAAGGAATACACGGGCAATGGAGATTCTCTGCTTCTGACCGCCGGAGAGCTTAACTCCGCGCTCACCCACGTATGTATCGTAGCCGTCGGGGAGAGTGAGAATAAATTCGTGCGCGCCCGCCAATTTTGCCGCTTCGATTATTTCTTCCTCGGTGCAATCGGGTTTGCCGTATGCGATGTTCTCACGAACGCTTCCCGAAAAGAGATAAACGTCTTGTTGAACGATGCCTATATGCTCGCGAAGTGATTTTTGAGTTATATCCTTAATATCTTTTCCGTCAACTAAAATTCTGCCGTCGTTTGCCTCGTAGAAACGGGGAATGAGCGCACAGAGAGTGGTCTTGCCTCCGCCTGAGGGCCCAACAAGTGCAACGCTCTCGCCCGCCTTAACGTGAAGATTGAGCTTGCAAAGAACGTTCTTTTCCGTTCCGCTGTAGCGGAACGTAAGGTTTTCAAAGGTGATCTCACCCTTTACGTTTTCGATGCTTTCCGCATTGGGAGAGTCCTCAATGTCGGGATCAATGTCCATAATTTCGCAGAAGCGCTCGATACCCGTCATACCGCGTTGGAACTGCTCGGTAAATTCAACAAGACGGCGGATAGAGGTGAGAAGCATGCTTGCAAAGAGCATGAATGCGATGAAGTCCGCGCTTGTGATAGCGTTTTCAGCAAGGAAGAATGCGCCTGCGACTACCACAATTATGTAGAGCGCTCCGTCAAAGAAACGTGTTGATGATTGGAATGCGCCCATATACTTGTAAACCTTTTTCTTGACGGAGAGGAAGCTCGAATTGCTCTTTTCGAATTTTTCAATCTCGGTGTCCTCATTAGCAAAGGATTTTACCTCGTGGATGCCGAGAAGACTGTCCTCAACCTGCGAGTTGAGCTCACCTACGATGCGGCGGCTCTCCTTAAAGCCCTCTTTCATCTTTGTTCTGAAACGAGTCATGCAAAGGATCATAACGGGAACGATTGCGAAGATGAGGAGAGTAAGGGGGATATTGATCGTGCAAAGAATTGCAAACGATGCAATTATTTTGATGCCCGCGATAAAAAATTCTTCGGGACAGTGATGTGCAAATTCGGTAACGTCAAAAAGGTCGCTCGTAATTCTTGACATAAGAGTACCAATCTTGGTGTTGTCATAGTACGAGAACGAGAGCTTTTGAAGATGCGTAAAGAAATCACGGCGCATATCGGTCTCAATGCGAGTGCCCATAATATGTCCTGTGGACGCCATATAGTAATAAGCCGCCGTGTCAATAAGACGGAGAACAAGATATATAGCTCCGCAGGTGAGAATAAATGACGGAGTGAGCGATGCAACGTCTGTTTCGGCTCTACCCGTAATCTCTCGCGCGATGAGTGGGAGAACTATCTCAACCACGGTCGTAAGTGACGCGCAAAGCAGGTCAAAGATCAATATTCCTTTGTATTTTTTATAATAGGGCAAAAATCTTGATAAGAGCTTGCCCGTATTCTTTTTGCTTTTCTTTTCTGCCATTTTGGGATTCCTTTGTTTGTAATATCTCTTAATTATATTAGTATATCACACATTTTAATAAAATTAAAGGGGTTTTTAGAAAATTGTGTAAATTTTGATTTGACGCGGAGTTAGTTTACTACGAACCGCTCAAGCCGCTTGGGCTCCTACTTTTTTGAGGAAAAAGTAGGCAAAAACCTTTTTAAAGCGGCTTCGCCCAGACGCCGTGCGGTTTGTGCGTTTTTGGTTTGAGCTGATTTCGCGTAAATT
>JBGVNP010000232.1:0-5293 GCA_045125655.1 Eubacteriales bacterium
ATAGCAAAATGGCTATGAATGTATAAACGATATATCACAAACCTCGTAGGGACAGGCGTCCCCGACTGTCCGCAATCTACAACGATGGTACTAATTTTAGGGTAAGATAATAGCCATATTGATAGCAAAATGGCTACGAATGTATAAACGATATATCACAAACCTCGTAGGGACAGGCGTCCTCGACTGTCCGCAATAAATCGCAAACTAACTTTTTTAATCCTCGCTAAATCCCAATTTACCTTACAATGTTCGCACAAGCTTTTGCCTCCCTTGTGTAAAGGGAGGTGCCGAAGAATGAGGCGGAGGGATTGGCAATTCAAAACAATTCCCACCCACTAAATCGGGAGCCCCTTTACATAAAGGGGCGTTTGGTTTGTGCTATCAAACCGCGCAGGAGGGGAGACCCTCCCCTACAGAAAAACAATATTATACATTGTAGGGGAGGCGCTTTACCTCCCGTCAATAAGGCAAACAAATATCACACACCATAGGGGCGCACCGCGTGCGTCCGATTGCGAATTTTGATTTATCGGAGAGTTTAAAATAATGAAATCGTTGGCAAAAGCCACGATGAAATCCAAGCAAGCTTGGATGAAATCCTCGGCATAAGGCCTCGGATGAAATCAAATCCGCCTTTTATTAACCTGCCGCAAGGCAGATTTCATCGCACAAGCGATTTCATCCACTATTAGTGGATTTATTCCGCAGAAGGCGGATTTAGTTAAAAAAAGCACTTGCTACCGCAAGTGCTTTTTTTATGGGGTGAGTGATGGGATTCGAACCCACGGCCTCCAGGGCCACAACCTGGCGCTATGACCAACTTAGCTACACCCACCATATGACCGAGTGAAAAAACTCGGTTTTTGGCGTGCCTTGAGGGATTCGAACCCCCGACCTACTGCTTAGAAGGCAGTTGCTCTATCCAACTGAGCTAAAGGCACAAAAATGGAGCGAGTGATGGGAATCGAACCCACGCGACCAGCTTGGAAGGCTGGAATTCTACCATTGAACTACACTCGCATCTCAAATGCTCCATTATATTAACATAAAACGTCTCAAATGTCAAGTGCTTTTTATACTTTTTTTGGATTTTTTTCGAAATTTTAAGAAAAAGGATTGAAAGTTACAATAAAATTTGTTATTATATTAATAATATTGATTGAAAGGCGATAACTGTATGTTAAAGTTTTTTTCTCCCGACTTCTATTTTGAAAAGTATAGTGATCTTACTCCCGAATTTTTGAATGAGCAGGGAATAAAGGCGCTCCTTCTTGACGTGGATAACACGCTTGCTCCTTATGAGCAGGCAGATCCCGACGATCAGAATATCGCGTGGCTTGGCGCACTGACCGAAAACGGTATAGGATACGCATTCATTTCAAATAATTCAAGTGACGAGAGAATAAAAAGATTTAATAGAAACATCGGCGCTCTTGCCTTTGCGAAAAGCGGAAAACCGTTTGCTAAAAATAATATCGATCTTGCGCTTTCATCCCTTAATGCGAGCCGAGAAAATGCCGCGTTTATGGGCGACCAGATATTTACCGACGTTTGCGCGGGCAAATTTAACGGCATGAGGGCAATTCTCGTTCCACCTATTAAGGATAAGAAAAACCTCTTTTTCAGATTCAAAAGATGGCTTGAAAAACCCGTGCTTAATTACTACTTTAAAAACAATAAATAGAATATGAAATTGGGATTTAGCGCGGAGTTAGTTTACTACGAACCGCTCAAGCCGCTTGGGCTCCTACTTTTTTGAGGAAAAAGTAGGCAAAAACCTTTTTAAAGCGGCTTCGCCCAATAGCCGTGTAATTTGCGCGTTTAGGTTTTAGCAGACTTCGCGTAAATTTTCGATAATTCGCAAACGAATTATCGGTTTAGAAACTCCAATACCGCCCTTACGTACAAGTACGACGGTCGGCATTGCACTTTCAAAACTACGAAAATTACCCCTACGGAGTAATTTTCTAAAATTTACTTACTATGTGCCACAGTTCAAAGTCTGTGCTAACAACGAAAAAGTTAGTTGAAGTAGCAAATTATAGTTTTTCGAGGCGCCTGTTAAAATGCCGAGAAAAACGTTATGTGTTGCTTTGCAACACAATTTGCGCGGAGTCTTGCTAAATCAGCACAAACTATATGGCTATTGCGCGAAGCTGATTAAAAGGTTTTTGCGCCACTTTTCCCAAAAAGTGGCATCTTCTTTACTTAAACTAACTTTTTCACCAGCTCGACAAATCAAAATTTGAAAAAATACAATTATCCAAAAAGGAGAAAAAATATGACACAGCTTAAAAGATTACAAAATATTATGAAGCAGCAGGGAGTTGAGGGCATTTTGCTCAGCTCCGAGGTTAATCAGAGATATATTTCGGGCTTTGATTTTCAGGACGGCTATATCGTTGTTCTTCAGGACAAGGCGTTCGTGCTCACGGATTTCCGTTACATTGAAGCGGCTAACGCGCAGGTGAATCACGATGATTTTGAGATCGTTACTCCCAAGGGCGGACATCTTAAATACGTGGCAGCGCTTGCCGAGGAGCAGGGAATAAAGACAATGCTCGTTGAGGAGAGCGCACTCTCCCTTGAGGATTTCTCTCGCTTTGAAGGATCTGCTGACGGCAAGGTAAAATATGCCCAGGGAGCATCTGCAATCATCACAAATATGCGACTTGTAAAGACCGAGAGCGAGCTTGAAAAAATGGCGGAGGCACAGCGCATCACCGATGCGGCATTCTCCCATATCATAAGCGTTCTCCGTCCCGATATGACTGAGATTGACGTTGCTCTTGAAATTGAATTCTTTATGCGCAGAAACGGTGCGGAGAGAATATCCTTCGATACCATCGCAGTTTCTGGTACGGCATCCTCAATGCCCCACGGTGTTCCGAGAAACGTTAAGCTTGAACGCGGATTTCTTACTATGGACTTTGGTTGTGTGGTTGACGGATACTGCTCCGATATGACAAGAACAGTGGTGCTTGGCAAGGCGGACGAGGAGATAAAGAAGGTTTATTATACAGTTCTTGAGGCACAGACAAAAGCACTTGAGGCGGCGGCAAACGGTGAGCGCGGATGCTACCGACTTGACGAGATCGCGCGCGATATAATCAACGGTGCGGGCTATGAGGGAAGATTCGGACATTCTCTCGGTCACGGAGTTGGTATGTTTATTCACGAAAATCCTCGCTTGGCACCCGGTATCGACCGCGGAGCAAAGCTCGTTACAGGCAACGTGGTGACCTTCGAACCCGGTATCTATATTCCCGAAAAATACGGTTGCCGTATTGAAGATATGGCAGCTATCACCGATGACGGAATCCGCGATTTTACAAAGAGCACTAAGGAGCTTATCGAGTTGTTTTAAATGATGTTTGGATAGGTCCGAACTTAAAATCCAACTTTTGAGGTAAAAATGATTAAAAAGAACATAAGAATAAAACTCACGTCCTTGCGAGAGGCGACGAATGATCATTTCTTTGGTCAGATACTCGGTGACGAGGTGGACGAATTTGAGGACGAGGAGCTTCCACCCGAGGAGAATGAGCCGGAAGGCCCCATTGAGATGTTCTCGGAGGGCGAGCTTTATATTACCGACGAGAGAGTTATAATTGCATATGACGAAAGTGAGCTTACGGGAATGGAGGGCTCACACACGCAGGTGCGCTTTGAGCGAAACGCGCCCGAGCTTGTCACCATGATGAGAAGCGGAAACGTCAGTACGATCCTTGTTTTTGAGGAGGGAAAGCGTCATATCTGCACTTATCAGACTCCGTATATGCCGTTTGAAATATGTGTTTTTACAAAAACCGTGAAAAATAATTTGCTTGATGATGGCGTGATCGAGCTTGATTATATAGTTGAGATCCGCGGAGCACAGGCGGAGAGAACTCAATTCAAGATCGAGATATTTGAAAGCGGAGAGCTTTAATAATTCAAAAAACATACGCATAACATACCTTAAAGGAGAGGTATAGTTATGCGTATTTTATTATGTATGGGCACGCGCCCCGAGGTTATTAAAATGCTTCCTTTGTATATTGAGCTTAAGAAAAATCGCGACGTGCAAACACAAATTTGCTTCAGTAATCAGCACTCAAGGATGGCGAAGGAGGTGTTTGAATTTTTTAAGATCAAGCCCGATTTTAGCTTTTATTCAACAAAAACGAGCAGAAGCTTAAATAAAATGACGTGTGAATTTCTTAATTATTTTGATATTATAATTGAGAAAGAAAAGCCCGATATTGTGCTTGTTCACGGTGACACTGTAACGGCATTTTGCGCGTCCCTTGCGGCATATTATAATGGAGTAAGGGTTGGACACGTGGAGTCGGGACTGAGGACATTTGATACGCTTGAGCCCTTTCCCGAGGAGTTTTACAGAGTGTCCATAGACGCTATGTCAAGCTACTGCTTTGCTCCCACCGAAAACGCTGCACAAAATCTCGTCAAAGAGGGAAGAAAGTCAGTATTTACAACGGGTAACACGGTTATTGACTCGTTCAAATATACACTTGACAGTGAGTATTCTTCGCCGCTTTTGGAGGGCGCGAAGGGTAGAAAAATTGTCCTTTTGACCTCTCATAGACGCGAGAATATAGGGGAGAGAATGAAGGGTGCTTTTATGGGTGTCAGGGATATACTTGAGAAGCGTGAGGATGTGTATTGCATCTTCCCAATGCACCCGAATCCCAAGGTGGGAAGAGTGGCAGAGAAAGTGTTTAAAAATGTCAAAAATATTAAGATTTGTGATCCGTTGCCACTGTATGATTTTCACAATATTTTGTCGCGCTCGTTTGCCGTCATGACCGATAGCGGAGGTATTCAGGAGGAGGCGGCGTATCTCGGCATTCCCGTGTTCCTTTTGCGAGATAAGACCGAGCGTCCCGAGGGGGAGAGAAGTGGCAATATCCGATTGATTGGGACGGATAGGGAACGTGTGAAAAATGAATTTTTAAGTGTTGTCAACGATCTTGAAAAGCTAAAACCGATGCAAAAGCCGAGCGATGCCTTTGGTGACGGCAAAGCGAGTGAAAGAATTGCGCAGATCCTTTTAAGGTAGCGCTTCGAATTTTGGTTTGTCGCGGAGTTAGTTTGTTACGAACCGCTCAAGCCGCTTGGGCTTCCGCTTTTGAAAAAGCGGAGCAAAACAACCGCTTTGGTTTGAGCTGATTTTGCATAAATTTTCGATAATTCAAAAATGAATTATCGGTTTTGAAATTACAATACCGCCCTTACGTACAAGTACGACGGTCGGCATTGTACTTTCAAAACTACGAAAATCACTCCT
>JBGVNP010000233.1:0-3294 GCA_045125655.1 Eubacteriales bacterium
CGGATGAAATCGCTAAAGCGATGAAATCTGCCTTGCGGCAGGATATGGGGGCGGATTTGATTTCATCCGAGGCATTTTGCCGAGGATTTCATCCAAGTTCTCTTGGATTTCATCGTGGCTTTGCCACGATTTCATTCTTCCTATCTCCCCTATAAATCAAAATTTGAATATGAAAAATAGTCACACTTTTTTTCATTCTCTATTGATAAATCGATTTTTTTGTGCTATAATATTATGATTATATTTAAATTTTGGAGAAAATATGGAGATAATCACATTAAAACCCACGGGCTTTTCATCAAATTGCTTTATAATTGCAAGTGGTAAAGAAGCATTCGTTATCGATCCTTCAATCAGTGAGAACAAAATAATTTCTGAACTTGATTCGCGCTCACTGAAGCTCGTTGGAATATTGCTAACCCATGGTCATTTCGATCATATTTGGAGGGCACAGGAGCTTCGCAACAGAACGGGCGCTCCGCTCTACATTCACGAGCTTGATGCGGAAATGCTCACCGATTCAATCAAAAACGCCTTTACAACCTTTACGGGCGGAAAATTTGTTATCAACGAGGCAGATATTTTGCTTCACGAGGGTGATGAAATAGCACTCGGGGAGGAAAAGCTTACAGTTCTTCACACTCCGGGGCACACCAAGGGATCAGTTTGCTTCGACACAGGCGATTGTCTTATAACCGGCGACACGATCTTTGCAGAGGGTTTTGGCAGATACGATCTTTACGGTGGAAGTCTTTCGGACCTTAAAGCTTCCCTTTCCCGTCTTTGCAAAATGGCAGAGAGCGAAAACCGTTGGATATACTGCGGTCACGGCGACTCCTCAACTCTCCGAAAGGCAACAGAAAATCTTAAATTCTATTTTGACATATAACCGAAAGGACATCACAAACTCATGGATTACAAGCTTTTAGCAGATTTACTCTTTCCCCACGTTACAAAAACTCCCGAGGAGATTGAGGCACAATATCCCGCGCGTCAGCTTCCCGAGGGAGCAAAGGTAACGCGCTTTGCTCCCAGCCCCACGGGCTTTGTTCATTTTGGCGGACTCTTCCCCACTCTTGTTGGCGAGCGTCTTGCTCACCAGAGTGGCGGCGTATTCTATCTTCGAATTGAGGACACCGATGCCAAGCGAGAGGTTGCGGGTGCGGCAGAAAGTCTTATAAAAACGTTCAATTACTACGGAATTAATTTTGACGAGGGAGCTATTCTTGACGAGAATGGCAATCTCACCGACTGCGGTGCTTATGGTCCCTACAAGCAGTCAAACAGAGTTGATATTTATCACGTTTTTGCAAAAAAACTCGTTGCAGAGGGCAAGGCATATCCCGTATTTACCACAAAGGAAGAGCTTGAGGCACTCAATGCAGTTGATAAAAAAGCAGAGGTAAAGGCAAAGGACTGGCACGAGGATCAGGGTGAGCAAAAGGAAGAAATGCTCAAAAACCGTAATTTCACTATAGATGAGGTAAAGGCACACCTTGAAGCAGGCGATCCCTTCGTTCTTCGTATGCTATCGGACGGTGATCCCGACAAGAAGATAAAATTCACCGACCTTATCAAGGGTGACCGCGAGCTTCCCGAGAACGACAGAGATGAGGTCCTTCTCAAGAGCGACGGAGTTCCCTCATATCACTTTGCTCACGCGATCGACGATCACCTCATGGGAACTACTCACGTAATCCGCGGTGACGAGTGGTATGCAAGTCTTTCAAGACACATTATGCTCTTCCGTTACCTTGGATTTAAGCTCCCCAAGTACGCGCACATCTCTCCCATCATGCAGCTTGGCGAGAACGGCTCAAAGAAAAAATTCTCCAAGCGCGATCTCGGCTCAAATATGGAATACTACCGTGAACTCGGCTACGATAAGGACTGCGTTGTTGAATACGTAATGACTCTCCTTAACTCAAACTACGAGGACTGGCATGCACAAAATCCCGACAAGAAATACACCGACTTCCCCTTCTCACTTAAGAAGATGTCAAGCTCGGGTTGTCTTTACGATATAAACAAGCTCACCGACGTTTCAAAAAACGTTATCTCCCGTATGGATGCAGATACCGTTTATGAAAGATTGCTCGATTGGGCAAGTGAATTTGACGTTGAATTTGCAGATCTTCTTCGTGCAAACGAGGAAATGTCCAAAAAGGTGCTCGCCATTGGACGCGGCGGCAAAAAGCCCCGTAAGGATCTTGCAAAATGGTCCGATGCAAGAGATTATATGGGATTCTTCTTCTCCCCCATTTTTGAGATAAAGGAAGAATATCCCGAAAGCTTCAAGCGTGAGGATATTAAACGTGCGCTCGAGCTTTTCAAGACAAGCTATGACTACAGTGACGATATGAACACTTGGTTTGAAAAGGTCAAGGCAGTTGCCACTGAGATCGGCTTTGCCGCTGATATGAAGGAATACAAGGCAAACCCCGAGGCATTCGGCGGAAACGTTGCGGACGTTTCAATGTTCATCCGTGTTGCCGTTACGGGTAAGACCAACGCTCCCGATCTCTATACTGTAATGCAGATACTCGGTGAGAGCGAAACGATAGCAAGAATCGATGCTATGCTTGCAAAAATCTAATCATTAAGAGGATAAGAAAAATGAAAGAAATCAGCTCCAACTTTATACATGACATAATTGACGAGGATCTCAAAGAGAATCCCGATATAAAAATTATTACAAGATTCCCTCCCGAGCCCAACGGATACCTTCACATCGGCTCTGCAAAGGCGATAATGATCAACTATGAAACAGCCAAGAAGTACGGCGGAAAATTCAATCTCCGTTATGACGATACCAACCCCGCAAAGGAGGACACCGAATACGTTGAGTCCATCTACGAGGACCTTCACTGGCTCGGCGCGATCCCCTCGGGCGGTATATACTACGGTTCAGATTACTTTGACAAGTGCTATGAGTTTGCGATCAAGCTCATCAAGGACGGCAAGGCATACGTTTGCGACCTTACAGCCGAGGAGATGAGAGAATATCGCGGAACACTCACACAGCCCGGCAAGGAAAGTCCCTACAGAAACCGTACGGTAGAGGAAAACCTTGAGCTTTTTGAGAGAATGAAGAACGGCGAATTTCCCGACGGCTCACACACTCTCCGCGCAAAGATCGATATGGCTTCTCCCAACTTCAATATGCGCGACCCCGCTATTTACAGAATAGTTCACACAAATCACCACCGTCAGGGTGACAAATGGTGCATCTATCCTCTCTACGATTTCGCACATCCGATCCAGGACGCGCTTGAGGGTATAACATATTCCCTT
>JBGVNP010000234.1:0-8102 GCA_045125655.1 Eubacteriales bacterium
ATGCAGTAGTTGAAAACAAGGTTGAAGCAACTTGCAAGGCAGAAGGCTCGTATGATAGCGTAGTTAAGTGCTCTGTATGTAGCGCTGAACTTAGTCGTGAAAGAAAGACAATCGACAAGCTTCCTCATACAGAAGAAATCATTCCTGAAGTAGCGCCCACTTGCACATCAACAGGTCTTACAGAAGGTAAGAAATGTTCAGTATGTAGTGAGGTCATTGAAAAACAGGAAGAGATTCCTGCAACAGATCACTCTTGGAATGAAGGTGTTATAACAAAAGCGCCCACATGTAATACAACTGGTGTTAAGACTTACACATGTAAGCACAATTCCGCACACACCAAGATAGAAGATATAAAAATTGACGCAAATGCGCACTCTTGGGATGAGGGCGTTATAACAATCAATCCTACATGTACAGCGACTGGTATCAAGACTTATGCATGTAAATATAACGGCGAACATACAAAGACCGAGACAATTTCTCAACTTAAACATACTATTGTATCTAAGTTTACAGGTGACTTCTTGTATCGAGTAGGTAATCAAAATACTTTTTCAATTTATAGTGTTTTCGGAACAAAAGAGAAGGATCATGAAAATAATCTTGATGGTGTGGATGTGGTTGTTAATGTGAAGCACGGATCAGTTAAATACACATTTGATGGTCAAAACATCAAATTCGAAAACACCGGTATTGTTGAATTAACAATTACTGCGAATAATGCATATTTGCAAACAGTTGTACTTGAGGTTGTTGATGCTAAAAACATCACAAAAGCAGAAAGTGCATCCACTAACAATGTTGTTCTTTTGAATGATATTTCCGGTACATTTGGAGTTTCTAATGGATATACTTTCTATGGCAACGGATTTACTGTAACTCTTCCTACAACATCTGTGCAGAATGTAGGAAATGGATTTACAGGATATATCAGTATTGGTGCTAGTCAGGATGATGGTTTAGCTAATGGCGGGCATCTTGATAATGTGCGTATAGAAGGACCTATTTATCCTGAAATGTATATCTATAGAGATCAGGCAAAAATAACTAACAGTAGCGATCCGGATTACGGCGATGGAAATAACATGCGTTATTTCAAAAATAGTGTTATTGTTTACGGCGGTAATGTTACTATTAGTAACTGTTATATTTCTGGATCGCGTACGGCTCTTTGTTTGCGTGGCGGTAATAACGTTGTGATTGAAAACACCACTCTCTTTGGCGGTTCTTACGCGAATATGCAAATTTGTGCTGGCACAAGTGTAACACTTCGCAATCTAACCACAGTACAGGTTGATGTTCAGGATTCCTATGGCAAGAATAAAACAATGCATGGTTTGGGAATCGCAGTTGACTCCAGTGTAGTAGATATTTATATTGAGGGTGAGCTTAATCAGCATAACTGGCTTAACAAAACAATATGGGATCAACAAGTTCCGTCTACATATCAAAGCTCATTTCCAAAATTCTTTACCAATAATACTTTCTCAAAGTATTGGCATTATTTGAATGGAGGAACAGATCCTTACGTTAATATGGCATTTATATTTGCTTGTAACTGGGATACATCTAAGATACATGATAATCGCAATGTAGTTGATTACGGTACAACTAACGCAACAATTGCAAATGTTGCGGGTGGTATATATTCCAAGGTTAATACAGTTGGCGGCAATACTATAACAAATGCAAATCTTGCTGACCCGGGATATGTATCTTCGGGATTTAATCCTATAGTGCCATCCTTCAATTTTGATAATACTCCCAACTATGATGCAGATGATGCGAACGATGCTAATGATACTTATTGTGTATATGATGAATTTACCGGAGTTTTGAAGCTTGGAATAATGGGTGGTAGCAAGGATATTGATCTTTCAAAGATTTCTATTGTTAAACACGGAGTTGATCTTAATTACACTGTTTATTTGAATGGTACCAAAATTAGCGGCACATCAATCACCATTAAGACGACTGATGGAGCAACGCAAACTTTGGTATTCAAAGCAACTTCTGATAATAAGGGCTATGATAAGGATGGTAATCTTATTTCAGGCAATGTTGAATATACGTGGACTGTAACCATTGAAGTTGCCACATTGTCTTTCCCGAAACCTGAATGGAATATGGGTGGAAATTATACATTTGATAAAACCAATCTTTACTATGTTTATTATACAACAAGCAAAGGTTACGGTGAAGCGGTTCCGATTTATGAGGGTATAAAGGTTGTTTACTATGATAAAAATGGTAAAAAAGTAGAACTTGACCTTTCTGGTACTAAAATCGTACCAACAGGAAGCAATAATTCTAATTCTAATGCATTTACCTACACGCTTTCAGACGGTTCTACGTTGACGATGAAATTTAGCAGTGGTTGGAAATCGGGTGCAACTACACATCAGTTCACTACTTATAATGGAAAGGTTTATATTTATCCTCAATCCTTGGATAATGATAACTACATTCGCGCTAAGACAACCAATCAGGACTTTGATGTAAAGATATCTTATACGTTTACAGACCCCAATGGACAATCTATTACTCAGACAATGAGATGGTATAACGCGAAGGCATCTAATAGCAACATAAGCACTGTACAGTGGAAAACTTTTGACTCAACAAATGGTAAACAATATAACATTTGCGTAACAGGCGATACTCTTGTAATGCTTGCTGATGGATCACAAAAGAGAATTGATGAAGTAACTTACGAAGATCAATTGCTTGTTTGGAATTTCTTTACGGGCAAATATGACGTAGTACCTGCAGCAATTATTTTTTATCACGGTGATGCGGAATATGATGTTCTTAAACTTTACTTCGAAGATGGAACAACGGTTAAAGTTATAAACAACCATGGCTTTTATGATGTGGAATCGGATGAATTTGTATTTATTGATGAGAATAATGTAAAAGAATTCATTGGGCACAAATTTGCTAAGGTTGCTGACGATGTATACACCAATGTAAGTCTTATTGGCTATGAAGTAATCAAAGAATATACAGGTTCATACTCAATCCAAACTGCAATGCATAATAACTTTATGGTTGAAGGTATGTTTTCACTAACTATGCCTCACTATGAAGGCTGGTTCGATTATTTCGAAATCGGCGAAGGCATGAAATATGATGAAGAAAAGATGCAAGCTGATATCGAAAAATACGGTTTGTACACATATGAAGACTTTGCTGAATACGTAACTTACGAGCAATTTATTGCATTCAACGGTCCTTATCTTAAGGTTCTTGTAGGCAAGGGTATCGTAACTTACGAGCGAATTGTTGAGTTGATTGCAATGTTTGTTCCTCAAAATTAACAATTAAAAAATCAACCCAAAGAAGCTCGGAGCTTATACTCCGAGCTTCCGTGTATATTTGTGAACAATATCCCCCAAGCTCAATGAGCTTGGGGGATGTTTTTTATTCATCTATTAATAATAAAAATCGTGTCTGCCGATACGTGCGGCGAAGGGGCGGTTCTTACTTATCCAGTTGCTTGTTGCTATACGAGGATTGAAGAAGAACAAAACTCCGTCAATTATTTCGTAGCCCTCAAGGCACATTTTTGCGGCGATTATGCTCTCGTGGCTTGGGGTATTATAGACAGTTCCCGTATATGCGGGAGTGAACTGTATGCCGTTCTTGAAATCGAAGATAACGCCGTATATCGTATTGGGATAGCGTTTATCCGCCACGCGATTGAGCACAACGTTTCCAACTGCGATCTTACCCTCAAGGATCTCTCCACCTGCCTCGGCTTCAATTATTCGGGAGAGCCAATAGAGCTCGTCCGCGTTATAGTAGCTTTCGGCATCCTCGAGTGTCCAGCTTGCTTTTTCAAGCTCCACGGAACGCGTTTTGGAATTCCATTCAACGTTGAGCTGTAGCGCTCTTGCGAGGGGACGGATCGGCACGTATAGCGAGCCGTTCACGTTTTTAACCTCACCTATGCAGTAGAAATAGCGTCCGTTTACCGATATGTACCGTCTTCCCGTTGTCACGCTGATGGTCGTATCACCGTAGCTGACCGTTGCCGTGCGAGTTTTGTCGTTGTATTTTATCGTACAATCTCTCACACTTTCGGCGAGCTTTCGCAGGGGAATGTAGGTCAAGGAGTCTATCAGGAGTGCTTCACTGTCTTTTATCTCCTTGCCGTTAAGGTAGATCGGTATTCTCTCATAATCCTTTGCGCTCGCCGCGAAGGTGTTTATAGGCAATGATAAAAAGCATATCATCAAAACGGCGATTACACTTAAAAGCTTGATTCCTTTTGTCATTTTTCTTCTCCTTTCATAGATTACGGCGAAGCATTCGCCGCATTAATATTTTAACATCCCGCGCACCTCATTTCAACCCACAATGATTGGTATAAAAGGGCACACTTACCATATTGACAATATTCTTAATATTTGATATAATTAATATATATGGCTATTTTTAGCGAGGTGATATAAATGGCAGAGAAAAACGAGGTTTTGGCGGACATTTTGCGTCCACAGAGCTTTGACGATATGGTTGGACAGAGTCATCTTTTCGGCGAACGCGGAATCTTGCGTAAAATGATGGAAAAGGGAAGAATGAGCAATATGATCTTCTTCGGCCCTCCCGGAACGGGTAAAACCACTGCGGCAAGCATTATCGCCAAGCAGTCGGGAATGAATTTTTACCGACTCAATGCGACCAGTGCATCTCTTTCCGACGTGAAGGATATAATCGCACAAACGAATAACGTTTTTGGATTTGGCGGTATTCTTCTCTATATTGACGAGATACAGTATTTCAATAAAAAGCAACAGCAGGCGCTTCTTGAATACATAGAGGATGGCAGAGTTACTCTTATCGCATCCACCACCGAAAATCCTCATTTCTATATATATAACGCTATCATTTCGCGTTCCACTTTGTTTGAATTTAAACCCGTGGGCAAAAAGGAGCTTTCGGTGGCTCTTGAACGCGCTCTCGGCTTTTTGAACGAGAGGGACGAAACAAGCGTTAAGGCAAGCGTTGAAACTCTTGAATATATCGCTCAATGCGCGGGCGGTGACGTTCGTCACGCGATCAATTTGCTTGAGGGAGCGTATTACGCTTGCGACGGTGAGATAACGGTTGATCTTGTTAAAGAGCTTCACATTCCCGTTGATAGCTTTTCTGATGATGCGCATTTTGATCTTCTTTCATGCTTGCAAAAGTCTATAAGGGGCTCCGATCCCGATGCGGCGATATTTTATCTTGCCAAGCTGCTCCATTGTGGAGAGTTGCTTTCTACTTGCAGACGCTTGCAGGTTATCGCGAGTGAGGATATTGGACTCGCCTATCCACAGGCGGCAGCGATAGTAAAGGCGTGCTGCGATTCTGCTCGCGAGCTCGGTATACCCGAGGCGGCTATTCCGCTTGCAAATGCCGCAGTGATGCTTGCAACCGCGCCCAAATCAAACACGGCGCACGATGCATATTTTGCGGCAAAGGCAGATGTTGAGGCAGGACTTGGAAAGGAAATTCCCGTTCACTTGAGATCCCCATTATATCAAGGATATAAATATCCTCATGCTTATGAAAATCATTACGTGGCGCAGCAGTACCTGCCCGACGATGTGAAAAATAAAAAATACTATTCCTACGGTGACAATAAAGCTGAACGCGCTGCAAGAGAATATTGGGAAAAGATTAAAAAATAAGGAGCTAATATGAAAAAAATACTTAACGTTAGAATTATTTCACTAATGCTTGCGATACTGATGATAGTATCCACACTATTCGCATGCGGAGTTGATGATAATGTAAATCCGCCTATTAACGATCCTACATACACACCTCCCGGTGTGACTGTTAAACCGGGATCGAGTTCAACAACGACCAATACCACAACTACAACAACAAGACCAACCTCAAGCTCCACCACTAAACCAAATACATCCGGTGGCGGATCTGAAACTTGTACCGCAGATCATATCGACTTGAATGATAATGGTCTTTGTGATAAGTGTAATTTTGACGTTGTTGAAATTATTGATTTTTATAATTTTAACGACCTTCACGGCAAGATTGAGGACGGTGATTCCCACCCCGGAGTTGATGAGATAACAGCATATCTTGAACACAGAATGAATGTTGACGAGCACACCGTTTTCCTTTCCAGTGGAGATATGTGGCAAGGAGGTAGCTCCTCTAATAGTACAAAGGGTAAAATAGTTACTGACTGGATGAACTATCTTGGCTTTGAAGCGATGGCACTCGGAAATCACGAATTTGACTGGGGAACGGATGCTATTAGGGAAAATGTAGATATTGCGGATTTTTCAATCCTTGCTATCAATATCTACGACAACGCTACCGGTGAGAGAGCTGACTATTGCGAACCCTCGGTAATGATCGAGCGTGGCGGTGTAAAGATCGGTATTATTGGAGCTATAGGTAATTGTCATTCTTCTATTGCAAAGGATAAAAATAAAGATTTTAACTTTAAAACAGGAAGCGCTCTTACGAATCTTGTTAAAGCAGAAAGCGAAAAGCTCAGAGATGAGGGCGCTGACGTTATAGTTTATTTGCTCCACAGTGATGGTGATGATTATGATTTGTCGCTTTCAAGCGGTGATTATGTTGACGTTGTGTTCGAAGGACATACACATCAAGCGTATGCCACTACTGATGCTTACGGTGTTCCACACGTTCAGGACGGTGGAGATAATAAACATGCTATGTCACACGTTGAGCTTGAGGTGAATTTTGCTAACGGAAATATTAAAGTAAACACCAAACGCTATATTCCTCACACTGAATGCTCAAACTATAAGGGATCATCTGTGATTTCTGATTTGCTTGAAAAGTATTGGGATGATATTTCTTGGATTTATGATACTCTTGGATATAATGCAAGCGATCGCTCAAGCAAAACCATTGGCAATACTGTTGCCAAGTTATACTACGAGGCGGCAGTTGAGTTGTGGGGAAGTGAATATGATATAGTTCTCGCAGGCGGTCAGATCAATACAAGATCTCCGTACACCCTTTCGAGAGGGGATGTTAGCTACAGTGACCTTCAAACGATTCTTCCTTTCGATAATGCTCTTTATCTTTGCTCAATAAAAGGAAGCGACTTGAAGTCGAAATTTATTAATAATAGCGATTATTGTAAATACATAAACCCCAACTTTAATACCTCAAGTATTGTAAACACTAAAACATATTATATTGTTGCGGATAGCTGGACTGCACTCTATGATTGGGCAAAATGCACTACGGTTGAATTGTATGACGGAAATACGTTTGCTCGCGACTTCCTTGCTGATTTTATAGCAGAAGGCGGATGGAGCAAATAAAATATATTAATGAAGAAAACAGGGTGCTTTTGTGCTCTGTTTTCTTTTGAATTTTCGAGTTTTTGAAAAATTTAATTAAAAACTATTGACAAATTTCTTTCGATGTGGTATATTAGTGTACGTTGACACGGCCCGTTGGTCAAGCGGTTAAGACGTTAGCCTCTCACGCTGAAAACATGGGTTCGATTCCCGTACGGGTCACCACAAAAAAGCAGGACACCAAAAGGTGTCCTGCTTTTTTGTGTCCCTCGTATGAGGGATCCAATCCATCACCGAACGACCTGTCGTTCGGGATTGGGTTCGCAAATTTGACGAAAGGACGTTCCGTGCTTGCACAGGAACTCCTCGGCAAATTTAGCTCGCGTAAGCGAGCCTTCCCGTACACCAAAAGGTGTCCTGCTTTTTTGTGTTCCTCGTATGAGGGATCCAATCCATCACCGAATGACCTGTCGTTCGGGATCGGGTTTGCAAATTTGACGAAAGGAGGTTCCGTTCTTGCAGAGGGGATCATATTAATTTCAAATTCCTCTATGACGGTGGACTGTTGATGTTGATTATATATAATATAATATGAAGGATATTTTAAATCAAAGTTTTTGAAAAAAATATTAAATTTTTTCTAATTATTTTTCAAAAACCACTTGACAAACTGATAATGATGTGGTAATATAACAAGGTCGCAATTGAGGGGGGTCGAAAACGGCTCGAAAAAAGTTTTGAAAAGTTGAAAAAAGTACTTGACAAGGCTTAGTTAATTGTGATATAATAACGAAGCTGTAT
>JBGVNP010000235.1:0-2251 GCA_045125655.1 Eubacteriales bacterium
AGGAGGCACGGAACACCGTATCCGAGCTTCTGAAGCGCAGCTTCCGTCCCGAGTTCCTGAACCGTCTTGATGAGATCGTATTCTACAAGCCGCTCACCAAGGAGAATATCAACGGCATCGTAGATCTTCTGATTGCAGACCTCAACAAGCGATTGAAGGATAAGCAATTGAAGGTTGAGATCACCGACGCAGCAAAGGAACATATCATCGATTCCGCTTACGATCCGACCTACGGTGCAAGACCCCTCAAGCGTTTCATCCAATCCAAGATTGAAACACTGCTTGCACGTGAGATCATCGGCGGTGATATTGAGCCCGAAACAACCTTGAAGATTGATTGTGAGAACTCCGCTCTCGTAATAAAATAACACTCAGCCCTCGTCCGTAATGGAACGAGGGCTGATTTTAGTCCTTTTTATCTTTATCCGCTACTAAATTACACAACATCATAACGATAGGAAATAGAACGCCGCCTATTGCATAGACCAACCAAGAGATATGCCAATGATTTGTAAGGAAACTCCAAGTAAGATATATTGCAGTCAGAACACCCCAATAGTTATATTGTCTTTCTTTATACATTTATATTACAACTATAAACTATCGAACGTAATAATTGGACATCTCTTATGAGTACTTGTCTCGTGCAGTTTTCTTATTATTTCACTCTTTTCAGGTCCAATGTTTCCACCGTTTATGTATGAATCAATTTCTGCATAAGTTATGCCCATTTCCGTTTCATCAGTTTGTCCATCGAAAAGCGCAGCCGATGGTGCTTTTTGCATAATCCATTGCGGTGCATTGAGATAGTGTAAAAACTCGTATATTTCCGTAACCGTCAAATCGGAAATCGGATTAAAATCATGTGCGCCATCTCCCCATTTCGTAAAATATCCAACGTATGCCTCACTCCTGTTTCCCGTCCCTGCCACAAGCCTATTTTCACTTGCCGCTATCGCATAAAGCGTAGCCATACGAAGCCTTGGCGCAATATTTGCAAACGCATTGGAATTAAGTGAAGTAATGTTTTTTATACTCTTAATTTCCAGTTCTCTCACTGGAGTTAAATCCACAATTCGCGTTTCTATATCATACTGTTTTGCAAGTGCAAGCCCGTCTTGCATATCTTCTTCATAATTCCTTTTAGAAGAACAAGGCATAATAATTCCTATTGTATTTTTACAAGCAGCCTTACACAAAATTCCAACAAGTGCAGAATCCTTACCGCCAGAATTACCGTAAACAATTCCTTTTGCTCCGCTGTTTGTCAATACTTTTTTTATAAAAGTTACTCTATTGTCAAATTCATCTTTATAATTTCTCATTTTTATTACCTAATAACTCTTTTAATCTTCTTGCCGCTTCTTCGGTATCCTCTATACTTCCAAATGTAGAAAGACGAAAATAACCTTCTCCGCATTTACCAAATCCTTCTCCCGGAGTTCCTACAACTTGAATTTCGTTTAAAAGTAAATCGAAGAATTCCCAACTGCCCATGTTATCAGGGCATTTCATCCAAATATACGGAGCGTTTTTACCACCCGTATACCAAATTCCAAGTTCGTCAAGTGCCGACATTATACACTTCGCATTCCGCTTATATACGTTAATATTTTCATGTATTTGTTTTTGTCCTTCGTCACTGAATACTGCGGCGCCGCCTTTTTGAATAATGTATGAAACACCGTTCGTTTTTGTCGTCCTATTCCTTACCCACATAGCATTGAAGTTCATTCCATCTCTTTCAAGCGCTTTAGGTATCACCGTATATCCAAGTCTCGTACCTGTAAATCCTGCGGTTTTTGAAAGGGAACAGATTTCAATGGCACACTTTTTTGCGTCTTCTACTTCAAAAATACTATGCGGAATATCTTCTTCAATAAACGCTTCGTATGCAGCATCAAAAAGTATAACTGCACCAACAGCGTTTGCATAGTCTACCCATTCTTTCAATCCTGCATAATCAAACGTTGCACCGGTTGGATTATTTGGTGAACATATGTAAATCAAATCGGGATACATATCCTCTTCTTGCGGAATTTCAGCTGGTAAAGGTAAAAAGCCGTTCTCTTGCCCTGCCGCAATACGAATAATATGGTTTCCCCAAATGATATTTGCATCAACGTATGCGGGATATGCAGGTTCTAAAATCATAACAGTCTTATCCCGACCAAACAAATCGAGAATATCTCCGAGTTCATCGCTTGCGCCACTTGAAACGAAAACCTCATCGGAAACAAGCTCTACTCCA
>JBGVNP010000236.1:0-1505 GCA_045125655.1 Eubacteriales bacterium
TGCATCTCGTTGAACCAATCCTGCACGGGAAGAAAATCACTGAGTCCTTGTGCGGTGTCGATATTGTCAAGAATGGCAATATAACGAACGCCGAGGCGGTCAAATTCTTCCTCCAAGAGTTGTCCGACGACCAAGCGGTTACGACCAAGGCGGGAATGGTCTTTTACGATAAGCGTTCCAATCTGTCCCGCCTCCGCAAGCTCCATAATCTCCGTAAAGGCTGGTCTTGCAAAATTCGTGCCTGACCAACCGTCATCTACGAATACTCTCGTATTTCTGAAGCCGTTTTCTTTTGCGTATTTTTCAAGTATAGATTTTTGGTTTGTTATTGAGTTGCTCTCTCCTTGCAGTTCATCGTCACGTGACAGTCTGCAATAGAGGGCTGTTATCTTATCCGACTTAATATTCATTGTTCTCCTTTCCTCGGTCGGATGCGATATGAATTGTAGGTTCACCTATATTATACCACATCCGAGAAAATATTTCAACACTTTACAACGCTAAAGTCTGTGTAACTTTGTTAATTAATTTTGTCCGACACCCTACGAACACGGTCAATGACATTCTCTTGGGATTTTTGGTCAAAGTGGGTATTGACGTGAATGACCGTACTGCCAAAATCCAAATCGAAATTCAGCTTTCGCGGGAATAATCCGTTGCGGAAATACTCAATGCGTTCTTCTTTGGTCATAGCTTCAAGCATTGGAAGTTGCTTTTGGCTATCGCTTAGAATTTCTTGGAGCATATCGTATTCCTCGTCGGTTTTGGGGGTGATAACGTGAATTGTTTTGTAATCCTTGTTTTTTGTCATCCAATGTCCTCCTTATTGTTGATCTCGTTCATCTTGGCTCTTGCCAAAGCTCTGCGTTCCTCGGTGTATGGCTCGGTGATGCGGATTGAGAACCTTGCCTTATCGATCTCAAAGGAAAGGTATCCAAGTTCGTCATCATCGGTAAGGCGGCAGAGGTTGGGAAACTTTTTCGCAAAGATAAGCAGCCTCTTTTTCAAGGCGGTGTTGTGTGTCCGTATCATGACGGTTGCGGGTGTTTCATCAAAATAGATTTCGGTTGTTTTTTCATTCTTTTTCTTGTTTGTAATCATAAAGTCCTCCTAAATTAGGTTTGTTTTTGAAGTAAGGCGTTTTTCGGTCAAAAAGGCTCGCTCAAGAGCGTGGAAAAATGCGAATTTTCAAATATATCGTGCATTTTCGATGTGGGATACATTTTGAGGTGTCAGAAACATAAAAATGCTGTTTTTACTCGGTCAAGACCGTAAAACTGCTTTTGTGGACGGCTACAAATTTGTACGGTCAAGATCGTCAGTTTTAATTATCAAAGTATGGTGGACACGCGGTGTTCATCCTAAAATCAAAGGTTCAAAATGAGCCTTTGATCTTACATTTTCAAGTGGAGAATTTCGCCACTTGAAATCAAGTTAGCAATTTGATAACTTGATTTTTATCTCTCCTCACGTCCGTTCTTTTTGAGTGTGACTTTCTGTCTCTC
>JBGVNP010000237.1:0-19882 GCA_045125655.1 Eubacteriales bacterium
AATTATTTAAAATTATTCAAGAATTTCGGAAACGACGCCGGAACCTACTGTTCTACCACCCTCACGGATAGCGAAACGAAGACCCTGCTCACAAGCGATAGGTGTGATAAGCTCAACTGTCATATCAACGTTATCGCCGGGGCGGCACATCTCAACGCCTGCGGGAAGCTGGATTGTACCTGTAACGTCAGTTGTTCTGAAGTAGAACTGGGGTCTGTAGCCTGCGAAGAAGGGCTTGGAACGACCACCCTCTTTTTCAGTAAGTACGTAAACGTGACCTACGAACTTTGTGTGAGGATGAACGGAGCCGGGCTTAGCAAGAACCTGACCTCTTTCGATCTCGTCCTTTGCGATACCACGAAGAAGAGCACCGATGTTGTCACCAGCCTCAGCCTGAGGAAGGAGCTTATGGAACATCTCAACACCTGTAACGGTTGTGCTTCTCTTTTCGTCGGAAAGACCAACTACTTCTACAACGTCACCAACCTTAACTGTACCTCTCTCTACTCTACCTGTAGCAACTGTACCTCGGCCGGAGATGGAGAATACGTCCTCAACGGGCATAAGGAATGGAAGGTCTGCCTGACGTTCGGGAGTAGGAATGTAGCTGTCAACTGCATCCATGAGCTCAAGAATGCAAGCGAACTCGGGAGCGCTGAGGTCTGTAGAAGTAGACTCAAGAGCGTTACGAGCGGAACCACGAATTACGGGGATATCATCACCGGGGAATTCGTAGGAAGAAAGAAGATCTCTGATCTCCATTTCAACAAGGTCAAGAAGCTCGTCGTCGTCAACGAGGTCTGTCTTGTTCATAAATACTACAAGTGCGGGAACGCCTACCTGACGAGCAAGAAGTACGTGTTCTCTTGTCTGTGCAAGAGGGCCGTCTGTACCTGCAACAACGAGGATAGCGCCGTCCATCTGAGCAGCACCTGTGATCATGTTCTTAACGTAGTCTGCGTGTCCGGGGCAGTCAACGTGTGCATAGTGTCTGTTAGATGTCTCGTACTCAACGTGACGAGAGTTGATTGTGATACCACGAGCTCTTTCCTCGGGGCAGTTGTCGATCTGGCTGTAATCAAGGAACTCAGAACCGTTAAGGAGAGAGAGTGTTTTTGTGATAGCAGCTGTAAGAGTTGTCTTACCGTGGTCAACGTGACCGATTGTACCAATGTTTACGTGGGGTTTTGTACGTTCAAATGTTTGCTTTGCCATTTTGAAAATCCTCCATTATAATGAATTAATGTTTTTTAAAAATTATATATCTTACTTCTTAGCACGAGAAGTAATAATACCATCCTGAATGGACTTGGGAACCTGTGCGAAGTGGCTGGGTTCCATTGAATACTGTGCACGACCCTGGCTCTTTGAACGAAGGTCTGTTGCGTATCCGAACATTTCGGAAAGGGGAACAAAGCTTGTAAGCTCTGTTACACCGTTGCCTGCTTCCATAGACTGGATCTGGCCACGACGGGAGTTAACGTCACCAATGATATCTCCAAGATAATCGTCGGGAGTAATTGTTACTACCTTAACGATGGGTTCTGTGAGCACGGGCTCTGCAAGACGCATAGCCTCCTTAAATGCCATAGAACCTGTGATCTTGAACGCCATTTCAGAAGAGTCAACTTCGTGGTAAGAACCATCGTAAAGTGTAACCTTAACGTCAACAACGTTATAACCTGCAAGAACACCGTTCTGCATAGCGCCCTGGATACCCTGGTTAACGGGCTCGATGTATTCCTTGGGAATAGCACCACCTGTAACAGCGTTGATGAATTCATATCCCTTACCGGGCTCGTTGGGCTCAAGAGTGATCTTAACGTGACCGTACTGACCGGAACCACCGGACTGCTTCTTGTACTTAGTTTCGTGATCAATCTTCTTACGGATTGTTTCCTTATAAGCAACCTGAGGAGCACCGATGTTAGCCTCTACCTTGAACTCACGAAGCAAACGGTCAACGATAATCTCAAGGTGAAGCTCACCCATACCGGCGATAATTGTCTGACCTGTTTCTTCATCAGTGTAGGTACGGAAGGTGGGGTCTTCCTCTGCAAGCTTCGCAAGAGCGAGGCCCATCTTCTCCTGACCTGCACGGGTCTTGGGCTCGATAGCTACGCTGATAACGGGCTCGGGGAATTCCATAGATTCAAGTATTACGGGATTCTTCTGATCACAGAAGGTATCACCGGTTGTTGTATATTTTGTAGATACGACAGCTGCGATATCACCACTGTAGCATACATCGATATCCTTACGGTCGTTTGCATGCATCTGAAGAATACGGCCGAATCTCTCGTACTTGTTCTTTGTGGAGTTATATACGTTTGTACCTGCTTCAACCTTACCGGAGTAAACGCGGAAGAAGCAAAGCTTACCAACGTAGGGGTCTGTCATGATCTTGAATGCGAGAGCTGAGAAAGGATTCTCATCACCTGCAGGTCTCTCTGTTTCTTCCTCAGTATCGGGGTTTACGCCCTTGATAGCGGGAATGTCAAGAGGAGAAGGCATATAGTCAACAACTGCGTCAAGAAGCTTCTGAACACCCTTATTTCTATAGGATGTACCACAAACCACGGGTACGATCTTGTTGTCGATTGTTGCCTTACGAAGAGCAGCCTTAAGCTCTGCAACGGAGATTTCCTCTTCCATGCAGTATCTTTCAAACAATTCTTCGTCAGTTTCGCAAATGGATTCTACCATTGCTGCGTGATATTCCTGCGCCTTGTCGAGCATATCTGCAGGAATTTCCTCTTCTCTCATATCCTTGCCTTGTTCATCATAATAAACTTCAGCCTTCATTTCCATAAGGTCGATAACGCCCTTGAATTCCATTTCAGCACCAATGGGAAGCTGAATCGGAACTGCATTTGCATGAAGTCTGTCCTTAAGCATCTGAACAACGCGATAGAAGTTAGCACCGTTGATGTCCATCTTGTTTACATAGCACATACGGGGAACTCTATATTTGTCAGCCTGACGCCATACTGTTTCAGACTGAGGCTCAACACCGCCCTTAGCACAAAGTACTGTAACTGCACCGTCAAGTACTCTGAGTGAACGCTCAACCTCAACTGTGAAGTCAACGTGTCCGGGTGTGTCGATAATATTTATACGATGTGTGTTAGCTTTAGTTGCTGCCGCATCGTTGTGGAACTCGGATTTTGCCCAATAGCATGTGGTAGCTGCAGAAGTGATTGTAATACCTCTCTCCTGCTCCTGTACCATCCAGTCCATTGTTGCAGAACCTTCGTGAGTTTCACCGATTTTGTGAGTCTTACCTGTGTAGAACAAGATACGCTCTGTTGTAGTGGTCTTACCGGCGTCAATGTGAGCCATAATACCAATATTTCTTGTTTTCTCAAGCGAATATTCTCTTGGCATTGTAAGTCTCCTTTAAAATCAATATCTGTAGTGTGCAAAAGCCTTGTTTGCTTCTGCCATTCTGTGTGTTTCTTCCTTCTTCTTGAAGGCAGCACCGGCATTGTTCTTTGCATCCATAATCTCGTTTGCAAGTCTTTCTGCCATTGTGTGTTCTCCGCGCTTTCTGGAATATCCAACAAGCCATCTGAGACCAAGAGTCTGACGTCTTTCAGCTCTTACCTCCATGGGAACCTGATAGGTTGAACCGCCTACACGGCGAGCCTTAACCTCAAGTACAGGCATAATATTTTCAAGAGCAGCCTGGAAAGCTTCTACAGGATTCTCACCTGTCTTGCCTTCTACGATTGCGAATGCATCGTAAACGATCTTCTGCGCTACTCCCTTTTTACCGTCAAGCATAACGTTGTTGATAAGCTTTGTTACAAGCTTAGATCCGTAAAGGGGATCCGGTAATACATCTCTTTTGGAAATTTTACCTCTTCTCGGCATGTTAGTTCCCTCCTTCATTAATATTATGAAATCATAGGTACTCAAAAGCATTTCTTCTGTCAATGCGCGTCGGCGTGGTCTGCCTTAAACATTAAATTTATGCAGCTCTTTCAGACGAGCGACTATTTTGCTTTATACCCTGTTTGTACGACCGATTACTTTTTCTTCGGTCTCTTTGCGCCGTATTTGGAGCGGCTCTGGTTACGGTTAGCAACGCCTTGTGCGTCAAGCGTACCGCGGATGATGTGGTAACGTACACCGGGCAGGTCACGTACTCTTCCGCCTCTGATGAGGACAACTGAGTGTTCCTGCAAGTTGTGGCCGATACCGGGAATGTAGGTTGTTACTTCAAGACCGTTTGTAAGTCTTACTCTCGCGATTTTACGAAGAGCTGAGTTAGGCTTCTTGGGTGTTGTTGTAGATACCTTTGTGCAAACTCCTCTTTTCTGAGGTGCGTGCTGATCGGTAGGCTCATTGTGAAGTGTATTAAATCCCTTCTGAAGCACGGGTGCTTTGGACTTATATACCTTCTCGCTGCGTCCCTGTCTTACAAGCTGGTTAAAGGTTGGCATTTTCTTCCTCCTTCTTCAAAATTTAATGTTTATACAGACACAGCCGCAGGGCTGTGATACTGTCCCAATTAAAACTGCTGCAAACACTGATTTTTCAAGGGTTTCCCCACTACTCCGAGTTTACAAACAATTACAGTTTATTATATCACTAAATAACGGTTTTGTCAACAAAAATATGTTTTTTTGAATTTTTTAGCATTTTTTACAATATACGCAACAATCGTGTTGTTTTATTGTTGGTTTTTCACAAATAATGTATTCAAAAATGATATATTTTTCTTGATTACCTATTTAATTTTAACAATTTTAATCCACTGACAATGCATCAAAAAGCGTTAATTCTCTATCAAATGGTTTTAAACGTCGGATTTGCGTTTTATTTTCGCGATTTAATCTCAAATATCAATCTCTGTCTATAATTACTTCGCGACTGAATATAGATCACCGTCTCGCCCTCGCTCCACGCAGTAAGCACTCCGTTTTCATCGACCGATACTATTTCGGGATCGTCACTCGCATAATAAAAGCCGTCATGAAACTGTGGAATTCCAAACGACGATAGCTCAATTTGGACACTTTCACCCACGTCAATAGTGGTTATTTCCTCCTGCAAATTCAAGGAAGGAGGAAGAAAAATGATGACTCCCACGATTATTCCTACGACCAAGATCAAAGCGATCAAAAGAATCAATATAACTCCAAGTCCATCTCTTTCCATAATCGATCCTCACATATTATTTCTCTCGCGCTTCTATGCATATTCTGATATTTTCGAGATTGATTATCTCCCCTTTTACCACAGCATAGGCATATTTTGCTACCACTTCATCAACGTTTCCGTTAAACAATCCTGTAATATCATTAATAATATTATCCATACGTGAAAGAAGTACGTTGCTATAACGCTCTCTTGAAATAAAGCCCGTATAATCTCCGCGAACGACCACACGATATTCATATTTTTTATCCATTCTATCAAGGTGATAAACAAGATCCTTTGGTGTTTTTCCCGCAAGTGCGATCTTTATTTGTGCAATCACATCATCAACGGTCACACCCATCTCAACAGATTCACTGAATGTGCCCTTTATGCTTTGATGCACGTTGTTTCTATCCAAATTGTTAAGATCGAAATCGGCTGCAGAGTTGCTCCAATCAGTAACGGTATATATTATTCCGTCCTTGACCTCGCAATCAAGCTCGGTATCCGAATACCAATAAACGTGCTCCTCAAAGGCATCCTTAATAAGATCAATAATTACAGATTCCACATCCCCCTACAAAGCGGAGATGGCCGTTTTTCCGTAGCGTTCTATTGCTAATCCCGCAACGGAATAAAAATCGAATGGGTCCTGTGTCGAATCAAGCTCGACTATTTTTTCATCAATGGCACTGACAGTTTTATAAGGGGAAAACACCTTGACGCTCGAAAAATGCTCAAGATTATCCTTTGAGCGCGCAATTATTGTGCACATTCCCTCTCCCTTGACATTCACAACACCTTCGCCCGTTACGGTAGCCACCTTAAAATCATCGGATGACCAAAGAAGATCACCGTTTTTCATGACCTTATCATCTGCATCGCGCACTGTCAAAGTGTAGCTCTCACCAATATCAAGGTTGACGTTTACCTTATCAATAACGTGATGACTATTTTCAAAGACACCGCCCGTACAAGACGTCAAAATCAAGGAAATAAGTGCAAAAATACAAAGAGTTTTTTCATTATTATATACTCCTTAAAACAAACTGTCTAAATTTCATTATAACACCCCATGTTCATAATGTCAATAAAAAAGTCTTTACATTATATTATAATATACAAATATCCCGACGCCATTTTGGCGTCGGGATTAGATTGTGAATTATTATTCTTCAACTACCACTGCAGGTTCTTCTGCGGGACGAACGCTGATATTCTGGTAGCACTTCATACCCGTACCTGCGGGAATGAGCTTACCGATAATAACGTTCTCCTTAAGACCTCTCAAGTGGTCAATCTTACCGTTTGTAGCCGCGTCGGTAAGAACTCTTGTTGTTTCCTGGAAGGAAGCGGCAGAAAGGAAGGATTCGGTTGCAAGAGCTGCCTTTGTAATACCAAGAAGCACAGGGCTTGTTGTTGCAAGTTGAAGCTCAACCTCACCTGCATCTATTCTTGCCTGAACCTTATTATTTTCCATTTCAAGCTCTGAAACGTCAACAACGGAACCGGAAAGAAGCTCTGTATCACCGGGCTCTTCAATTCTAACCTTTCTTGTCATCTGACGGGCGATGATCTCAATATGCTTATCGTTAACAGAAACGGACTGTCCACGGTAAACCTTCTGTGTTTCAGTGATGATGTAGGAGTAAACCTCATCAAGTCCCTGAATTCTGAGGATATCCGCAGGCGCCTTGCTTCCCTCTGTAAGAACGTCACCGCGATTTACGTGCTGACCGTCAATAATGGCAAGCTTGATTCCGTAAGGAATAGAATATTTAACCTGTTCGCCTGTTTCTTCACTTGTGATGAATACGTCGTGAACGTTTGCGTTTTCACCGAGCTGAACATGTGCAATACCGCTATGCTCAGTCATAACTGCTGCCTTCTTGGGCTGACGAGCTTCAAAGAGCTCCTCAACTCTGGGAAGACCCTGTGTAATATCGCTACCAGCGACACCACCGGAGTGGAACGTTCTCATCGTAAGCTGTGTACCGGGTTCACCGATGGACTGAGCTGCGATGATACCAACCGCTTCACCAACGCTTACCTTCTTACCTGATGCAAGGTCTGCACCATAGCAGTGAGCACATACACCGTGCTTAGCATGACACTGAATAAGAGAACGGATGTGTACCTTTTTGATACCTGCCTTCTCGATCATCTTTGCCTGCTCGTCGCTGATCATCTCGTCGTCGCCAACGATAAGTGCGCCTGTTTCGGGATGACGGATCTCGCCGATTGTATATCTACCGATGATTCTATCGCTAAGTGTTTCAAGAACGTTGCCTTCCTTCGTGTCAACGTTTTCGCTTACCCAAGCACCCTTTGTGGTGTCACACTTTTCCTCATTAACGATAACGTCCTGAGAAACGTCAACAAGACGACGTGTAAGGTAACCTGAGTCAGCCGTTCTAAGAGCCGTATCGGAAAGGGACTTACGAGAACCACGGGCACCCATGAAGTACTCTGTGATGTTAAGACCCTCGCGGAAGTTTGATTTAATGGGAAGCTCGATAGTCTTACCGTTTGCAGCAAACATAAGACCACGCATACCTGCAAGCTGACGCATCTGCTGGATTGAACCACGGGCACCGGAGTCAGCCATTATCTTAATGGGGTTGTATGTGTCAAAGCTACGAAGAAGTGCATCTGTAACCTCTTTAGTTGTCTGATCCCAGATCTTGATTACGCTATTATAGCGTTCTTCCTCTGAAAGCATACCACGGTTATAGTGCTTACGAATAACCTCAACCTTCTTTTCTGCATCTGCAATGAAGGGTTTCTTTTCCTCGGGAATGGTCATATCGTAAACAGAGATAGAGAAGGATGCGCGAGTTGAGTATTTATAACCCATCTCCTTGATATTATCAAGCATCTCTGCACAGACGGGAGTACCGTTGTACTTAATACATCTGTCGATAAGCTGACCGAGTTCCTTCTTCTTTACAACGAACATGATCTCAAGGTCGAATGCCTTTTCGGGATCGGTTCTATCAACAAAGCCGAGGTTCTGAGGAACTGCTTGGTTGAAGATAAGACGACCGAGTGTTGCGTTGATAACCTTTGACTGCATTACGCCGTCAACCTCCTTCTCAAGGCGAACTTTGATGGGCGCGTGGAGACCGAGAACTTTATTTTCATAAGCCATAACTGCTTCGTTGAAGTTACGGAATACCATACCTTCACCGGGCTCGCCGGGCTTATCCATTGTAAGATAATAAGAACCGAGGATCATATCCTGTGAGGGGATAGTTACCGCTCTACCGTCAACGGGTTTAAGAAGGTTGTTAGCAGAAAGCATAAGGAATCTTGCCTCTGCCTGTGCCTCTGCGGAAAGAGGTACGTGAACGGGCATCTGGTCACCGTCGAAGTCCGCGTTGAACGCAGGACATACAAGGGGGTGGAGCTTGATTGCGCGTCCCTCAACGAGCACGGGCTCGAACGCCTGAATAGAAAGGCGGTGGAGTGTGGGCGCACGGTTGAGCATTACGGGGTGCTCCTTGATTACATTTTCAAGAGCGTCCCATACCTCGGGATACATATATGCTTTATCGATCTTCTTCTGTGCATCCTTAACGTTAGTTGCCTTCTGAAGCTCAGTAAGGCGCTTAACGATGAAGGGCTTGAAGAGCTCAAGTGCCATTTCCTTGGGAAGACCGCACTGATAAATCTTAAGATTAGGACCTACTACGATAACGGAACGTCCTGAATAGTCAACACGTTTACCGAGCAAGTTCTGACGGAAACGTCCGTGCTTACCTCTGAGCATCTCGGAAAGAGATTTGAGAGCACGGTTGGAAGGACCTGTTACGGGCTTTCCGCGTCTGCCGTTGTCAATGAGCGCGTCAACCGCTTCCTGAAGCATTCTCTTTTCGTTTCTTATAACGATTTCGGGAGTACGGATCTCCATAAGCTTCTTAAGACGGTTATTTCTGCTGATAACTCTGCGGTAAAGCTCGTTAAGGTCGGAGGAAGCAAATCTTCCACCGTCAAGCTGTACCATGGGACGGATATCGGGGGGCAATACGGGGATAACGTCAAGGATCATCCACTCAAGCTTATTGCCTGACTTTCTGAATGCCTCAACTACCTCAAGACGCTTGATAATTCTCGTCTTCTTCTGTCCCTTAGCTATAAGAAGCTCTGCTTTAAGCTCCTTAGAAAGCTCGTTTACGTCAACGCCTGCGAGCAATTCCTTGATCGCCTCAGCGCCCATTCCGGCTCTGAATGCATTTCCGTACATTTCGCGATATTCGTAATACTGCTTCTCATTGAGCACCATACCCTTATGAAGGGGTGTGTCGCCCGGATCAAGAACAACGTTCTCTGCAAAGTAGAGAACCTGCTCAAGATGCTTGGGAGAAATGTCAAGAACCATGGGGATTCTTGCAGGAATGGATTTGAAGTACCAGATGTGAGAAATGGGTGTAGCAAGCTCAATGTGTCCCATTCTTTCACGTCTTACCTTCTTTGTTGTAACGTCCACGCCACACTTTTCGCATTTGTGAACGCCTTTGTTATGCATATTCTTATACTTTCCGCACATACAAGCGCCGTCCTTGGTGGGACCAAAGATGCGCTCGCAGAAAAGTCCGCCGACCTCTGCCTTGAGCGTTCTGTAGTTAATGGTTTCGGGCTTTGTTACTTCGCCGTAGGACCATTCTCTTATCATATCGGGAGATGCAAGACCTATCTTTATGGAATTAAACTGATTGTGTTCCATTGTTTATCTCTCCTTTCCCAAATTAATCTTCATCAGCGAAGTCTGAGAACTCGTCCTCATAAACATCGCCAAACATATCGTCATTTTCATCGTCACCGTCAGCGTCCTCGATAATGAAATTATCTTCAACGTCTTCGGTTTCAACGTATTCCTCGAACTCATCTTCATCTGCCTTGAGATTGAACTCTCTTGTTGAGTAAACAGGAGTTTCCTCTTCAGCACAAAGTGTATTGAGCTCGATTTCGTTACCCTCTTCGTCAAGAACGCGGATATCAAGTGCCAAGGACTGAAGCTCCTTAACAAGAACCTTGAAGGATTCGGGCACACCGGGAGTAGGAATATTCTGTCCCTTAATGATTGCCTCGTACGCCTTTCTACGTCCGTTGATATCGTCCGACTTAACTGTAAGGATTTCCTGAAGTGTATAAGCAGCACCGTATGCCTCAAGTGCCCAAACCTCCATCTCACCGAAACGCTGGCCACCGAACTGGGCTTTACCGCCAAGGGGCTGCTGTGTAACGAGAGAGTAAGGACCGTTTGAACGGGCATGGATCTTATCATCAACAAGGTGATGGAGCTTGAGATAGTACATAACACCAACGGTTACAGGGTTATCGAATGGCTCACCTGTACGTCCGTCATAAAGTGTTGTCTTACCGTCAACAACTCTGAGCTTATCCTCTGCCTTAAGCTGTGCGATGTATTCAGCATCAGCCTTCTGCTCTTCAGTAAGTCTTTCTACTGTCTTTTCACCGCTCTCGTCAACAGTCAAGGAGATAAGCTCCTTACCTGCAACGTTTTCGCCTGCGCGGATCTCACGGTAGAGTCCTGCCGCTTCAAGGCACTCAACGATATCTCTTTCGTTTGCGCCATCAAATACGGGAGTCATGATCTTCCAGCCAAGCTTTCTTGCTGCGATACCAAGGTGTACCTCAAGCACCTGACCGATGTTCATACGTGAAGGAACGCCCAGAGGGTTAAGAACGATGTCAAGAGGTGTACCGTCGGGAAGGAAGGGCATATCCTCGGGAGGAAGGATGCGTGAAACGACACCCTTATTACCGTGACGACCTGCCATCTTGTCACCAACGGAGATCTTTCTCTTCTGTGCAAGATAAATTCTTACACTCTTATTGACGCCTGCAGGAAGCTCGTCACCGTTTTCGTGAGAGAACACCTTAACGTCAACTACGATACCGCTTTCGCCGTGAGGTACACGGAGAGAGGTATCTCTTACTTCTCTTGCCTTTTCACCGAAAATAGCACGGAGAAGTCTTTCTTCGCTTGTAAGCTCTGTTTCACCCTTAGGAGTGATCTTACCTACAAGGATATCACCTGCACGAACCTCAGTACCCTTCTTTACGATACCCTCGGCATTAAGGTCCTTAAGAGCATCCTCGCCAACGTTGGGGATCTCTCTTGTGATCTCTTCCGGACCAAGCTTTGTGTCACGTGCTTCGTGTGTATATTCTTCAATGTGGAGAGACGTATAAACGTCATCTCTTACAAGCTTTTCGTTAAGAAGAACCGCGTCCTCGTAGTTATAACCTTCCCAGGTCATAAATCCGATAAGAGCGTTCTTACCAAGAGAAAGCTCACCCATATCGGTAGCAGGACCGTCAGCGATAACCTGACCGATCTCAACTCTTTCGCCTCTGTCAACGATGGGACGCTGATTGAAGCAAGTACCCTGGTTAGTTCTCTTGAATTTGATAAGGTTATATGTTTCCTTATGTCCGTCGTCGCAAAGTATTACTACTTTATCAGCGTCAACGTAGTCAACAACACCTGCAACCTTGGACGTGATTACTACGCCGGAGTCAACGGCTGCGCTGTACTCCATACCCGTACCAACGATGGGGGAGTCTGTAACCATAAGCGGAACTGCCTGCTTCTGCATGTTAGATCCCATGAGCGCACGAGAGTTGTCGTCGTTCTCAAGGAAAGGAATACAAGCAGTTGCAACGGATACAACCATCTTGGGTGCTACGTCCATATAGTCAACGCTTGAAGCGTCAACCTCAACGATCTCCGTCTTATCGCGAGCGGTTACTCTGCTTCTTACAAAGCATCCGTTCTCGTCAAGAAGCTCGTTCGCCTGTGCAACGATATAGTTATCCTCGGTATCAGCAGTCATATACTCAACCTCGTCGGTTACGTAATGACGAACTACGCCGTTCTCTTCAACGTGCTTAACCTTGCGGTAGGGAGCCATGATAAAGCCGTACTCGCTGATCTTAGCATAAGTTGTGAGGTAGGAAATAAGACCGATGTTAGGACCTTCAGGTGTCTCGATGGGACACATTCTTCCGTAGTGTGTATAGTGAACGTCACGGACATCAAAGGATGCTCTATCACGTGAAAGACCACCGGGACCAAGAGCAGAAAGTCTTCTCTTATGAGTAAGCTCTGCCAAGGGGTTGTTCTGGTCCATGAACTGTGAAAGCTGTGATGAACCGAAGAACTCTCTGATAACAGTTACGATGGGTCTGATATTGATGAGCGCCTGAGGTGTGAGCTTTTCGCTATCCTGAGTTGTCATTCTCTCCTTAATGATCTTGTCCATTCTGGAGAAGCCGATTCTCATTTGGTTCTGGAGCTGTTCACCTACGGAACGGATACGACGGTTGCCAAGGTGGTCGATGTCATCGTACTTACCGATCTCATGTGTAAGACCGAGGAAGTAGTTGATAGATGCGAAGATATCGTCTCTTGTGATATGCTGAGGACGAAGTCTGTAAAGGTTGAGCTTCACTGCTTCCTTAAGGGCGTCGATGTCGCCGCCAACCTCTTCCATAAGGGAAAGAAGAACTTCTGTCTTAACCTTTTCCTTGATTCCGCAATCCTTAAGGTCTGTTCCGATTATATATTCAGGTTCTAATGTATTGTTGGAGAATACTCTTACAACGTCACCGTTGTCGAGCACGAGAGAAACGGCGTTGACAGCTGCGTGTGTGATAGCATCTGCAACCTCTCTTGTAATTACTGCACCCTTTTCGTAGATAACCTCGCCTGTGAGAGGAGCAACAACGTCCTCTGCAAGTCTGTGGTCAACGATTCTGTCAGCAAGATTGAGCTTCTTGTCGAACTTGAATCTACCAACGGGTTGGATGTCATATCTTCTTGCATCGAAGAAGTAGTTGTTGAGGAGTGTGTATGCCGACTCAACGAGCGGAGGCTCGCCGGGACGAAGTCTCTTATATATTTCTTTAAGTGCCTCTACACCTGCGGAGGTATGATTTCTAGCCGCAAGCTCTTCGCACTCATCCTTTCCAAAGGTGGTTGCAAGCATTGCCTCGTTACCGAAGATAGCATAAACGTCTTCCTTGGTCTCGATGGTGGAAATATAGTCCACTACCTTTCCCTTTTCGTCGGTTTCCTCACTGGGAACTACACCGAGCGCACGGATAAGCATTGTGATCGGAACCTTTCTGTTCTTATCAATGCGAACCCAAACAACGTTATTTATGTCTGTTTCGTATTCGAGCCATGCTCCGCGGTAAGGAATTACAGTGGATGCGTACATTCTCTTACCTGACTTATCTATTTCAGATGAGTAGTACATACCGGGAGAACGGATTATCTGTGAAACGATAACACGCTCTGCACCGTTGATAACGAAGGTACCTGTCTCCGTCATTATGGGGAATTCACCCATAAAGATGTCGGTCTGCTTAACCTCGCCCGTCTGCTTGTTTGTAAGACGAACGTTCACCTTCAAGGGAGCTGCGTAGTTTACATCCCTTTCCTTGCACTGCTCAACAGTATATTTTGGCTTTTGGTCAAATGAGTAAGAAACGAACTCAATCGACAAATTTCCCGAAAAGTCTGTAATCGGGGAAACATCACGAAGGACCTCTGCAAGTCCCTCCTCAAGGAACCACTTGAACGACGCTGTCTGAATTTCAACAAGATTGGGAAGCTCAAGAGTGCTTCTGTTCTTTGAGAAACTCATTCTGGTAGTTTTTCCCTGTTTGTGTTCTCTGATGTTGATCATTAATACAATCACTCCATTCAAAAAAATTCTACACCGCAAAAGCTGTTTTTCACGATGCTGCCAACTCGACCGTTTTTTCCTTATTTATATAATAGGCGCCGTTTTTCGCCATTATCTAAGGTCTAAAAAGGACATAGTTAGCAATTATATTGCAGTTTACTATTTTATCACAACCTTTTACTCTTGTCAATAGTTTTTTTGGAATTATTTTTATATAATATCAAAAAAATTACAATTTTTTTAAAACTTTTTTCAAAAAAGCTATTGCAATTTGCTTTCTTTTGTGGTATGATATGCAATGTATGGACGAGAACATGGTGCACACCCTCTCAGGTGCTAAATGTTTACTGTTTCAGTTTTTTAATTTTACAAGGAGGGTAAAAGCTTTGGCAAACATCAAAAGTGCAAAAAAGCGTATAAAAGTTATTCAGGCTAAGACATTGCAGAACAAAATGTTCAAATCACAGCTTAAGACTGAAATTAAGAAATACGAAGCAGCTCTTGCAGCAGGAGACGTAGAACTCGCGCAGGCTACTTACAAGGCAGTAACAAAGAAGATCGACCAGGCAGCTGCTCGTGGCATCATCCACAAGAACAAGGCAGCTCACAAGAAGAGCCAGTTCACAAAGAAGCTCAACGCTTTGGGTTAATCTAATTCAAAATAAAAAAGCGGACACATCTCACCGTGTCCGTTTTTTTATTTTATTTTTGCGAATTTTAAATTTTGATTTATAAATCTGCAAGGAATATAGCTTGCTCCCTTGTAGCCCCCGCTACCACGTAGCATCCCCCTTGCTACCACATAGCATCCCCCCTGCTCTCTCGTAGCACCACCCCTACCACCACGTGGTGGGGAAATAAATAAAACTATATCCAATAGAACTATATTCAATTTAACTATATCCACCGAACTATCTGCAAAAGAGATGAGGGCGGTTTTGAAAAAGAAATTGATTGTTTTTTATTTGAATTTCAAATTTTGGTTTGTCGGTTAGTTGCGCACTATGTTTGCACAGCACATTGCGCGATTGTTTTGCACCGCTTTTTCAAAAGCGGTCACCCGCCGCGTAGGCAAAAAAGAAACAGCGGTGCGTCTGCGCGGCGCGGCGCCACTGCGCGTGGGGCACTACCTTTAAAAAGGTGGACGAAACACCCAATGGGTTTGTGCGAACATAGTGCGAGGCAGTTCGCTAAATCCCAATTTTTATCCACAATTTGTCAATTATTTTTAATTTAAATTTATTTGTAAATTTCAGCAAAATTTATTGACTTTTTAATATATGTTTGATATAATACTTTTATAACTAATATTACATAGATGATCAAATTGTTTTTTGATCTGAAAGGAGCAAATATGAACAAAATTTTAAAGATTGCCATCGTTGTTGTTCTCTGCCTCATCGTTGTACTTACTGTAGTACTCGTTGCCACTCAAGGCGGCGCAAATAACGGCGGCACAACCACCACTACTACAACCAAACCAACTCCTTCAAATCCTCCTGCTTGCGAGCACGTGGATACCACTCCCAAGGATGACAAGTGTGACAAGTGCGGCGAAACAATGCCAGGTGCTGTAATTCCCGGCGACTATACAGAAACAAACGACATAGTTTACGTTACTGTTACAGGCCTTAACCTTCGTTCCGAACCTGCAAAGAAGGATGGAAATGAAGTAGGTTGGGTTGAAATAGATACAAAGCTTGAAAGACTCGGTTATTACACAAACGGCTGGTCTAAGGTAAAATACAATGACAAGGAATGCTATGTATCCACAGACTGCCTCACAAAATCCAAACCCATCACAAGCTTCACAACAACCAACGAAACAGTATACTTTACAAAGGGTACATACGCTTACACAAAGCCCAGCCATCTTGAGCCCTATTCTGTAGCTGACTTCACATTTAAATTCGGCGAGTCCACAAAGAGAATAGGTGTTGCAACCGAGGTTTACGTTGCAGAGGATGGAAAAGAATACACATTTGCAAGAATTGAGTTCACAGTTACAAACAACGGCAAGCAGGAAACAGTAGTAAGATACGTAAACAATGCATATCTTTCTACAACAAAGCCCACACAAGCAGATCCCGATGCGGGTATCACATTTGTAAATAATGATAGCATACTTGTTGTTTCCATAGAAAAAATCAACATAAGAAAATCTGCTATCTATGATGAAAACGAAGAAGAACAAAAATATGGAACAATATACGCAGGCACAGAACTTCAAGCAGTTGCGAGAGGTACTGAATCCGACGGTACAATTTGGTACAAGGTAAAATATGATGGACAAATTCTCTATGTAATCTATCAATCAAAGGACTCAAATACCGGCAAATACAAGGATCCTTACTTCACAATCAAAGGTTCAAACTAATGCTCAATAGTAATTGAGTGCAAAAAGCCGAGAGCGGAATGCTCTCGGCTTTATTTTTTATTATAGGTTTTGAAGTGCTTGTCTTATCTCGGAAAATGAATAGCCGTAGCGCACAAGTGATGCGACTATCTTTTTTTGCTCTGCAGGGTCTGCGGGCATTTTTTTATACTTTTTCACAAAGAGTGCTCTACAATTTTCAACAAATATTTCGCTGTCTACTTTTTCAAGCTCAAGCGAAATTATCTCTCTATCATAACCTTTGGCACAAAGATCGCTATATATTCTATTTTTGCCCCAGAGCTTTTTCAAGTCGCCATGCACAAGGCGTTCAATGTCCGCTTGTTCATTGATCAAACCGAGCTTTTGCAAGCGATCTGCGGCATTCTCTGCGCTTTCTTTATCAATTCCCTTCGAGCGCAATCTTTGTGCGAGACGCACTTTGGATGATGCGGAGTAAGCAAGAAGGTCAGTTCCCTTTCTTATCGCTTTACATTCTCTCGACAGTTTTTCAAGCTCGTCAAAGGTATCAGCGTCGATCACTGCGCCGCGGCAGAGCCCCATCTCAAGATATTGCTCGGTAAAGAGCAGGAGCTTTCTCTTTTCTCCCCTGCCCTCACCGTTGCTTATTTTTACTGTGAGTAATATCTCCGCTCCCTCGTCAAGAGCACTGACGGAGATGATTTCTATCTTCATTATTATAAATTACTCCTCATCGGAGAGTGTTTCAAGCTCAAAGCTCTCGATGTCGTCATCTTCATCAAGCTCAAATTCATCATTGTTATTGTCAACGAGCTTATCAGCCATAGCGCGCACCTTTGCCTCAAGATCATCCATAAGCTCCTGATTGCTTTCAAACACCTTGCGCGCGTTATCCTTGCCCTGTGCAAGTCTTTCACCCTCATAAGAGAACCAAGAACCACTCTTTTTGATGATACCAAGTGTGATACCCATATCAATAAGCTCACTGGATTTGGAAATGCCCTTTCCGTAGAGAATATCAAATTCAGCCACCTTAAAGGGAGGAGCTACCTTATTTTTAACTATCTTACATTTTACGCGGTTACCGTAAACGTCCGCGCCGTTCTTAAGCTGCTCGGTCTTTCTTACGTCGATACGAACGGAAGAATAGAATTTAAGGGCACGTCCACCGGGGGTGGTTTCGGGGTTGCCGTACATAACACCAACCTTTTCACGAAGCTGATTTATAAATATAACCACCGCGTTGCTCTTTGAGATAACTGCGGAGAGCTTTCTCATCGCCTGTGACATAAGACGTGCCTGAACGCCTACCATAGTAGCGCCCATTTCACCATCAATTTCCTGACGGGGAACGAGAGCTGCAACAGAGTCAACAACTACAACGTCGATAGCACCCGAGCGCACAAGTGCCTCGGTTATTTCAAGAGCATCCTCACCGCAATCGGGCTGGGACACAAGCAATTCGTTAATATTTACACCAAGTGCCTTTGCATATACGGGGTCAAGAGCATGCTCCGCGTCGATGAATGCCGCTTCTCCGCCCTCCTTCTGCACCTCTGCAATTATATGAAGTGCAACTGTTGTTTTACCCGATGATTCAGGACCAAAGATCTCAATTATTCTTCCTCTCGGAACACCACCGATACCGAGTGCAAAGTCAAGTGCAAGAGAGCCCGTATGAACCGCCTGAATCTCCATATGTGTATTCTCGCCGAGCTTCATAACTGCACCCGCGCCAAAATCTCTTTCAAGCTGAGCAAGGGCTGTTGAGAGCGCCTTTTTGCGCGCTGCTTTATCGTCAAGGGGTGCGACCTTTGCCGCTACCTTTTTAGTTGCCATGATAATTACCTCCAATAAAAAGTTTTTTAATTTACGAGCTTATTATACACCCTCTTTCACCATTTGTCAATACATTTTTTCTTAAATCGGAAATATTTTTTTATGTTTTTGAGATTTTATTCTTGTTTTTCCGTTTTTGGAATTTTGCATAAACACTCCATTTCAAGTCAATATTATATAATGAATATTTTTTGTGGGGCGTATTTTATGTTTAACGAATTTTTGGCAGATATAAATTTTCTCGTGGGTTTTATACTGTTTTTGTGTTATTCCTATCAGATATTTTACACTATAGTTCCCTTTTCAATAAAGCCGCGCAGGCACAAGGCACCCGCCAAGAAAAACAACATTGCCATTCTTATTGCCGCCCGAAATGAAGAAGCGGTAATCGGCAATCTGCTTGAGAGCATCAACGCGCAGGACTATGACGCTAAATATATGCGCGCGATAGTTATTGCAGACAACTGCACCGACTCGACCGCAACCATTGCGCGCGAAAACGGTGCTCTCGTTTTTGAGCGTTTCAATAAAGAAAAGATCGGCAAGGGGTATGCACTTGATTACGCCATAGACAAGCTCCGCGAAAGTGGTGATTGGGAGAGCTTTGACGGTATTATAGTGCTTGACGCGGACAATCTTTTGACCAAAAATTTTGTGAGTGAAATGAGCAAGACTCATTCCGACGGATACGAAGCATTTACAAGCTACAGAAATTCCAAGAACTATGGCGACAACTGGATAAGTGCAGGATATGGACTTTGGTATATTAGAGAGTCGAAATTTCTACACTACGCAAGAATGCTGCTCGGCTCATCCGCCGCCATTTCGGGAACGGGATTTTTTGTAAGTCGCGCTTTACTAGACCGCTTTGACGGTTGGAAATTTTATCTTTTGACCGAGGACATTGAATTTTCCACGTTTTCCGTCATAAACGGTGTGAAGATCGGTTGCTGCATAAATGCCGAGCTATACGACGAGCAGCCCGTGACATTCAAACAATCCTATAAGCAACGTCTGCGGTGGTCCAAGGGCTTTTTTCAAGTTTGGAGAAAGCACGGCAAGGAGCTTGTAAGGGGAATATTCAAGCATCGCAAATTCGCCTTTTTTGATATGACAATGAATATTATGCCCGCGTTTATTCTGACCGTAGTATTGCTTTTTACAAGCATCACCTCAATACTTTTCGGTATATTCGGTTGGGGCGATCCGTCACCCGTGGTAGAGAGTCTGCTTGGGTATATTGGCTTCACGTATTCTGTAATGTTCGTTATGGGACTCGTAACACTCATAAGTGAATGGAAGCACATCCACACAAGCTCAGGGCGCAAAATCGGATTTTTATTTCTTTTTCCGATTTTTATGTACACCTATATTCCAATCTCGGTCATCGCCCTCTTTAAACCCGTTAAATGGGAGCAAATACACCACACAAGAGCTAAAAGCATTGACGATGTGGTGAGTAAAAAGTGAGATGAATTGGAATTTAGCGCGCAGTTAGTTTACTACGAACCGCTCAAGCCGCTTGGGCTCCTACTTTTTTAAGGAAAAAGTAGGCAAAAACCTTTTTAAAGCGGCTTCGCCCAGATGCCGTGTGGTTTGTGCATTTTTGGTTTGAGCAGATTTTACGTAAATTTTCGATAATTCAAAAATGAATTATCGGTTTAGAAAGCACGGCACATACTTACACGCAAGCGTGACGTATGCACCATACTTTCAAAACTACGAAAATCACTCCTACGGAGTAATTTTCTAAAATTTACTTACTTTATACCACACTTTAAAGTCTGTGCTAACAACGAAATAGTTAGTTAAAGTA
>JBGVNP010000238.1:0-4594 GCA_045125655.1 Eubacteriales bacterium
CGGGTCAGATGTAATTCTAAATGCCGCTTTGATTTCGCTTCTGTATTTATCTTCAATTTGCGGATTCATATAGATGATCGCTGCGCCCTTTGCGTTATAACCCACTCTGCCCCTCGGATAATAATCGAACGGCTTGTTACACGGTTTGATGTGTTCCCACAGGAGTTTATGATTGTACGTCTTGCCGGATTTTGCAACGCCTTCTTGTGCCGATTCATCAAACGGAAAGGCAAGTAATTTACCCTCAACGATCCAAAACACACCGCGTTTAAGATCACTTTGCTTCTGTAAGGATATCTGTTTCATTTTCTGCTTCTGAACCGATCGCTTGACTTGAAATTATAGATTGGTTTGATTTGTTTATCTATTCTCACCGTATCACCTATGGAAAACTATCGTAATGATGTGATCGTAATCTTCGCGGGATATCCCGATAAGATGGAACGGTTCCTCGAGAAGAACGAAGGGCTTCGCAGCCGTATCGCGTTTCATGTTTATTTCCCCGATTATAACGCAGAAGAGCTTTGCGACATCCTAAAATTGATGAGCAGGGAAAAGGGATATATTCTCGACAAAGAGGCTGAGAAAAAGTGTCGCGTTATCTTTGAGAGCGCGTGTGAAAACGCAGAATTCGGCAACGGCAGATTTGTTCGCAACGTGTTGGAGCAGGCGATCATCAAGCAGTCGTCACGCATTGTCACCGAATGTCAAAATGAGACTTATGATAAACAGATCATCTCAACCCTCTCCGCGTCCGACTTTGATATCAATGCGGCAAAGATTTATAAACCTACCAGAATTGCTATTGGATTTTAACAGAGGTTATGTAAGGCTCAAGGTCATAACAGGCGTATCGAGCTTTGGCAAGACGACGCCGACTGAAAACTGCACTGTGCAGAACCATAAGGTTATCTTTTTATTCTTATTGAACCTTGATTTTCAGTATACCGTTATCATCAATTTCAAGCCGCATTTTGCGAATGTATTTGTTATAGAAATTGCTCTTTTCGGAAGCAGAGACATCCATTCTCAAAATTATGATTATTTTTCGATCAGAGCGTGAGTATCAACAGCAAGCGCCTTGGGTTTACTGAATGAAAAACAGGGGGCCGGCTCAAAGCCCAACCCCTACATACTTATAACCTATTACTTATAACTTATTGCATATAACTTATTACTTTCACTTATTACTTTCACTTATTACTTATTACTTATTACTCGCTAGCCATTATATATTTAACATACTCATAGCTGCCATGCTCCTTCGCGGTGCGCGACATAAACTCATAAGCCTGATCGCGCAGCTTTTTGCGCGCCTGCTTTTCGGGCAGCGAGGGGTCGGGATAAAACGGCTCGCTCAAATAAACGGTTATGTTGGGGTGAAGCTTTTTGAACACCCTGCGCTGACGATAGACCGTGACCGCCGCCACGACCGGCGAGCCCGTGCGGCAGGGGTAGGAAAACGACTTGTCGGGAAAGCTCCGCACAAAGTTGCAGTAAGGCCAGATATGCGCCTCCGGGTAGATAAACACCGCCGCTTTTTCCTGCATAGCCTCTTTAAGCCTATGCTCAAAATTGCGGTAAGCCGACAGCGCCGAGGGCAGCGGAACAGCGCCCAGCAGCGCAACCAGCACGCGTATGCCCTTGATAGACACCGTTTCGGGTCCCGTGACTACATAGGCGCGCTTGGGGAACGCCGAAATGGTGGGAAGGAACGCGTCGGCTATGTTCTGCGTGTGGTTCATGTACACAAAGCAGCCCTTGACCTTTCGCAGCGCCCTGCGGTTCTTGACCCTCACGCCCAGCCACACCTTGGTATAAAGCCACACGAGCGGCGTGGCGAAAACGCGGTAAGCGAAAAACGAAGCTATCTTCCACCCGACGGACGGGTGACTGTAGCGATAATCGCCGTTCACCGTGTCGCTGTTTATCTTGCCGTTGGTGGACGCGAAATCGTCGTTCACCTCGTCGTTGTAGTAGTATACGCGCTTCATTTCATAGCCTCGTAAAACATTTTTTCCATCTTATCCATGCAGGCTTCCTGCGAAAAGTCCGCTACTATCCCCTTGTAACGCTCGCGGTACTCCTCAAGCACATCGGGGTGCTTGATGAAAAAGTCGATTTTATCGGCTAAGTCCTGCGCGTCGCGGTTTTTAAAGAGATTGCGCTCGTCAAGCGCGAATTTAACGGTCGCGCTGCGCGGAGAATCCGCAATGATCGGCACTTGCCCACAGGCGAGCGCCTCCATACAGGCTATCGCCTCTATCTCGATCTCGGCGGGGTGCACATACAGGTCGGCGTAGTTGAGCACGTTGAGCATTTGGTCGTGCGGGAAAAAGTTGAACAGCGGCTTGTTGTAAAGCTTCTTCGCGCGCTCCCTGAGCTTTTGCTTCAACGGACCCTCGCCCGCGAAAATCAGCTGTATATCGCGGCTGTGCTTCGACAGCGCGGCGGCGTCGATAAGCACGCTGTGGCACTTCTCTTTGCTGTAACGCCCCGAAAAAATGATGACGAATCTGTTGGCAAATTCTGCGGGCTTTTCGATCTTTATAGGCTTGAAGCGCTCGCCCACGCCGTTTGATATCACATACCCGTTCGTCCTGTGATGAACCGCCTGCTCAAACACATTGCGTATAAATTCGGTGGGATAATGCACCGCGTCCACATGGCGGTAAACATTGCGGTATATCGTGTGGTAGGTGATTTGATTGGCAAGCGGGTTGTCCTTCATAAAAACATGGCTGGTAAAATTTTCAGCCTGCATATGAAAGCCGGCCGTGACGGGGATATCATACTTCTTGCACAGCTTGACCGCCGCCGTGCCCAGCATGAACGGCATCATCACATGAACGACGTCGCTGTTTTGGATAACGGGCTTAAGCACCCTTTTGTTCGCGCGCGAAAGCGAAACGCCGTTTTTGCTTACATAATTGTTAAGCGGACCCAGGCTGAGGGTCGGCATCACCACATAGCCGTCTTTTCCTCTTTTGTCCTCGTCCGAGCAGACTACAGTGACCTCGTGTCCGCGCTTTGCCATGGCGCGGATAAGGTTCATTGCTGAGATCGTCGTTCCGTTGTTTTCAACGCCCAGCACGTCGCATACTACAGTGATTTTCATATACCCTTTCTCATTCCATTTCTAAAAGTGTTCCTTATATCACTATATAATAACAGAAAACCACGCCTTTGTCTATAGCAACTACACGTTGATTATTTAGTCAGTTTTGTGTATCTGGCTGAAAACAAACAGGAAAGCTACATTAAACCGCAGAACTACGAACAGACAAAGAAAAACAAAAACAAAAAGAAAAAGCACCCTTACGCAAAATACAATTTTGAATACAACGAAGAAACAGATACATTCACCTGTCCGGGCGGAGAGACATTAACGCTGCGAGGAGAAAAGAAATCGAAATCAGGCACAGGGTATGAATCCAAAAAGGGAGTTTACTACACCGAGAAATGTTATCAATGCCCTCACCGCGACCAATGCACCAAAAGCAAGGACGGCATCAGAAAGCTTGAACATTCAAAACTTTTCCACAAATACAGCCGGCAGTCGCTGGATAACATCACAAGCGAAAAGGGAATCACACTAAGAATAAACCGCTCTATACAGGTAGAAGGGGCTTTTGGCGTGCTCAAGGAGGACTATGGCTTCAGACGATTTTTGACCCGCGGAAAGAAGAATGTCAAAACCGAAATGCTTTTTCATTGCTTTGCGTACAACTTCAAAAAGTACTACAACAAAATCATTCAAAAAAGAACGAAAACATATCTTTTCGAGAAAAAGAAACCCAACGAAAAATTGACCGCCTGATTTTTCCACAATTTAACATAAAAAAACAGAGAGTAGCGATACCCTCTGCTTTGCATTGCTCAGATTTTCAAAAAAAAGATTCTTTTCTGTCGTAATTATGAGGCTGGCTCTTTTTCACTTTTGAGCCAGCCCCTTATACATATTGGGGTGAGTGTTATGAATCAGCCAAGACTGAGATTGTATACTATTGATATGAAGTATGTCAGAAATTTGGCAAAGGTGGATGACAATGTAATGTCCGTTTCACCGCAAAGCGGAAAAGCAATCCGCCCGTTTGTTGGAATTATTGTTTTGGTGAACGGGAAGAAATACTGCATTCCGCTTTCGTCGCCAAAAAAGAAGTTCGATAACAAAAAGAACGGTGTAGATTTTATGCGCATTACCGATTCGGCAACAAAAAGTATTAACGGGACGGCTAAGGTAATCGGAGCATTAAATATTAATAATATGTTGCCTGTCGAGGATTGTTTGTTGACACCGATAAATTTGAAAATTAATCCAAATGACAGTGAAAAAACGATTTCTTATAAAGATTTAATGAAAAACCAGCTTTCATACTGTCAGCAGAATCAGGATATAATTGTGAAAAGAGCGAACCGTTTGTATGATATCGTAGTACGCTATCCCGAGAGCAACAGAAATCTTGTGAAGCGCTGCTGTGATTTCAAAAAGCTGGAAGGTGTTTTGGAGAAATATATCGCCAAACTCAACTAAGCAGTTCTGTTTTTTTATTTTGTTCACATCTATACGAAACTTCAAGAAAAAATCTCTATT
>JBGVNP010000239.1:0-2975 GCA_045125655.1 Eubacteriales bacterium
CACGTTGAGGCAATTTTGGCGCGCGGTGACCGTCGCCTTGCCCCCGCTCTTGCACTCGCTTGTGAGAGGGGATTCTGCTTTGATGCGTGGGACGAGTTCTTCCATTATGATGAGTGGATAAAGGTATTCGAGGACTGTGGAATTGATTACAACTTCTACTCAAACAGAGTTTGGGGCGAGGACGAGGTTCTTCCTTGGGACGTAATTGATTGCGGTGTTACAAAGGAATTTTTGAAGCGCGAGCGAAAAAATGCTTACGCGGAGAAAACTACGCCCTCCTGCCGTGAAAAATGCAGCGGTTGCGGTGTAAATAAGCTTGGAGGTGAGAGAACATGGTGTCCCAAAAAGGAACAAAATTAAAGCCATATTCCAAGGATGACTATCCAATGCTCTCTGAGCCGAAATACATTAGATTTAAGTTCCGCAAGGTAGGAAACCTTCAGTTTATTTCCCACCTTGACCTTCAAAAAGCGATGGCGAAGGTGCTTGTTCGTGCAAAAGCTCCGCTTTGGTACAGCAAGGGATTTAATCCTCACCCGAAGCTCATTTTTGCGCTTCCTCTTTCCGTTGGCGCGCAGAGTGAGTGCGAGTATCTCGACGTGAGAGTAGAACGCGCCATTCCTCCGCTTGAGCTTATGGAGCACATCAATGACGAGCTTACTGAGGAGCTTCGCTTCCTTGACGCCTATTACGCACAGACAAAGCTCGAGGATATCTATTGGGCGGAGTATGATTTTGAAATCGTTACCGAAGGCGCTGACGAAAATTTGGCACGCGAGATTGAAAAGATCCTTACTGCCGAGCAGGTGATAATCCTCAAAAAAGCTAAAGACAAGTATAAGAATATATTTTTCAAAGAGCAGGATATTGCTCCCTATGTTCGCGACGTGAGTGTTGGATTTGAGGACGGTGCGGTTAAGATTAACGCAAAATTATCCGCGTCCATCAACCAAACGCATCCTCACATCAATCCCGAAACGATAGTTACAATGCTTAAAGAGAAGCTCGGTATCTTGTCCGGCGACGTTACACGCGAGCAGTACGATATTATTAGAACAAGAATTTATTTTGAGGACGGCGCGACCGACTTCAGATAAGGAGAATTTTATATGTTTGTTTGGGTTGGAATCAACGTTGAGGAACAACTCAAAGAAGTTAGAAGTGCAGTTGACGGAGTGTTTGAGAAAATTGAAATTTCAAACGTGACCTGTCAACTGCCGCTTCATATTTCCTTGAAGATTTCCTTTGAAATTGAAAATTCATTATTTAGTAGTGTTTTAGAGGACATTACGCGCGTTTACGAGGAGTGCGAGCCCTTTGAAATTGCGGTGAAGGGCATTGAAAAGCACGACAATATCGAGTGGATACGAATGTATTCCAATGATAAAATTGAAGCGCTTGCGACTGCGCTCAACGGAATGCTCCTTGAAAAGTACGGTGTGCCGCTGCACGAGTACGATCTTGATTTTATTTTCCATACTACTCTATTTATGGATGACGATGCGGATAAGATAAACGATGCGCACTCGCTTCTCGGCGACGTTTATTTGCCCGAGCGCCTCCTTGTCAACACCCTTGTTATAGGAAACAGCGAAACGGGCAAGAATGGGACGTATAGGGTGTATAAGACAATTGCAAAATAGTATGAAAGAAAACTTAGTAATCAGAAAGAAAAATCGTTTGCAAAATTATGATTATTCCCAACCAGGTGTGTATTTTATAACAATTTGCACGAAAAACAAAGAAAAATTGCTGTGGAATGGTTCACTCGATTTACAAAAATTTGATTGGGAACTTGTAGGGGAGCACTCCGTGCTCCCGCAAGGGTTACCACCATCTAATATGGGTGTTGTTGTGGAAGAAAATTTAATAAAGTGGAATGAAACATACGAAAATATTTATTTGTCCTCGTATGTAATTATGCCAAATCACTTGCATTTGCTGGTAGTGATACACATGGTGCAGGCGGGTGCACGGAGTGCCCCCCTACGATAAGTGCGATGGTTAAATTTTTCAAATCATCCGTTACTAAACAATTAGGTGAAAATATATGGCAGCTATCATTCTACGACCATATAATCCGTGGCAAACGTGATTTTGAAGAAATATCCCAATACATCCGTGAAAACCCACTCAAATGGCAATTTGATGAATTGTATTGCGAAGAATAGGGGTGATAACAGTGCCAACCAAAGAAGAATTAATGAAAATGACTCCCGGGGAGCTTACGGATATTGGTATTTGTCCGACCTGCTTTAACAGGGAGCATAACGGAGCTATATATGGTGACAACAAGGACAAGATGCTTTATGAGGATGAAGACATTGAGTGCTTTTTCGTGGGCGCTCCGCGCGCTGAGGGACACTTGTGCATATCAACTATGCAACACTATCACAATATGAGCGAAGCTCCCGACCGTATCAATGAGAAGATCGTAAAATTCGCAAAGCAGTTTATGATAATAATCAAAGAGGTATACGGTTGCGAACGCGTATATATGTGCACTATGTGTGACGGCCCGAACAATCATTATCATATTCAGTTACTTCCGCGCTATTCCTTTGAGAAGAGAGGTTCAACTAATTTTGTGAAGCAAAGAAAGGCTTACGTTCACGATGCCGAAAAGCTTAATTTGGTGAGAAAAGCTATTCAAACATATGCAACGGACGTTTAATAGAGGTGTTTATGAAAAATATTGACAAAACTGTATTTATAGCCGAGGGAGCAAGGGTTGTCGGAAACGTTGAAATTGCTCGCGACTCGAGTGTTTGGTACAATGCGGTAATCAGGGCGGATTCTAACTCTATTAAGATAGGCGAGAGAAGTAACGTTCAAGACAATGCGGTCATTCACACAAGTCGGGATTTTGGCGTTGTGATAGGAGACAACGTGACCATAGGGCACGGTGCGATAGTGCACGGCTGCACTATAGGGAACAACGTAATGATCGGAATGGGCGCTATAATTCTCAATGG
>JBGVNP010000240.1:0-1737 GCA_045125655.1 Eubacteriales bacterium
CTCGTAGCGCCTGTTAAAACGCGAGAAAATCGTTATGTTACGCGCGCTGTCATTCTGGAGCTGCCCTTGTGTCCGTACCGAGATTCTATCGGTCGCTTATGCTCCCTCCAGAATGACACAAGGGCGCGATAGAATCTCGCGCGGAACGATTTGCGCAAAGTCTTGCCAAATCAGCACAAACTATATGGCTATTGCGCGAAGCTCTATAAAAGGTTTTTGCGCCACTTTTCCCAAAAAGTGGCATCCTCTTTCCTTAAACTAACTTTTTAAACTCACCGCTAAATCCCAACTTATCTAATTGAAAGATTAGCCGTAGCAAGTGTGTCAAGTCCAAATAAAAACAGTACATTTTTGATGCCGTTTTCAGCTATATATTTTTCTATAGAGCCACTGTAGTAGCGAGGATCTATAAGCTCAATATCATAATGCTCCAAAAGAAACGGAGCGAGCGAATGGGCATAGCTATCCTTTATGATGAGTAAGGTTTCCTTGTCATTATTACTTGTATCCTTTATTCTAACGTGAGCATTGTTTCCCGAGAGAAAAACACTGTACTTATCTTTTTTTGAGAGATAATTTCTGTCAAGAATACCATCAAGCTTTCTGCCTGTGTCAACTATTTCTGTCTTATATTTTTTAATATCTACCATAGGACAGAGAATGCTATCGGGCGCGACAAAAAAGAATCCCGACTTTGAATAGCTTGTACCGTAAAATTCATTTGACAAAAGCTCTTCTCCAAAAGATTTTTTGGGAAGAGGAGAAAAGTCAAGCGGCTCTGCTAAAGTTCGATATGCAATATAAGCCCCGTCATTTGTCCAGTGGTGGTCGGTCTTGTAAAATACGTTCTGTGAGGTGCTAAATTCATCTATGAGCGAAATATGCTTACCACCCACGTGCTTCCAAGCCATATTGTTGCGCTCCGTGGAATAAATTAATGGGAGCTTATCTCCAAGCACGTCAATCTTTCTCGGAACGATAAGAGAAACGGCACAAGCGCCACTTTCTTTAAGGTTAGAAATCAATGCCTCAATTTTCAAAAGATTATTTTCAAGATATTTGTAATTACTATCCGCATAATTGCAGGACTCTATCAAATATCCGTCATCGCAAAGCAGAATGCCGTTGTTTTCTTGCTTTCCCATAGCGATCTCGCAAAGTGCCTTCAGTTCTATCATCCTATCGCGCAATGCGATCTGGTCTGCAAGATAATTGTGAAGCTGACGGCTAAAATCCCCATTCAAAAGCTTATTTATATTAAAGCTCGGAAAGGACTGCAAAATTCGATTTTCGTTTTCCGAAAAATCTCGCTCAGGCAGAAAAATATAGCATAGTGAAAAAAAGGATATTATCGTAACGAGAAAAACAATAAGAATAGAGCTTGATATCTTCTTCATCATATCTCCTTATAAAAAAACAAGGATCTTTTCGATCCTTGTTTTAATTTTCTATTATTTTTCCACGCTTACTATAAATCCATTCATGTTGTTGCCGGAAATGGTGTATTTAGCATCCTTCGGAACGGGAACGCTTGTGCGATTGCCATTAAACTGAATGTAATAAACATCGTAGTTACCGTTTTCCGTTTCAACACTCAAAGGGGTGTTTACGGAATTGTGCTTTGTCTTGAGCAAATCAATATATTCTTCAAGGCAAATATTATTTTCGTACATATATGTAGCGTGTTCTACACCGATATAGCGAAGATGAGCTCTTGTGGTACTATCTTTTCCGGTG
>JBGVNP010000241.1:0-8534 GCA_045125655.1 Eubacteriales bacterium
AAATCAAAATTTGAAAGTCAATAAAATATATTTCAAAATTTTGTCAATACTATTCATAAAAAGCGAAAGGGCTTATTTATGAATGAATAAACTATCGACGGATTACAGAAAGAATATACAGTCGCTTGATGCGATTTTAGGTGTTAGCGAAAATTTTGATATTTTGAAAAAGACGCTCATAATCGGTGAGGATGAGCTGACTCTCTATTTCATTGACGGATTTATTAAGGATGCGGTAATGCAAAAGATGATGGTGCATTTTCTTTCCTTGAAATCACTCGGTGAGCGCACCGACAGAAGTGCGCAGGATTTTCTTTTTCACAACGTTCCTTACGTTGAGGCGGACGTAACGGACGATATTGACACCATGGTTCAAATGATGCTTTCGGGCGCAGCCATTATACTCGGTTCGGCATTTCTGAATCGCGGAATAATCATAGATGCGCGCACCTATCCAGCGCGCGAAACAGCAGAGCCCGAAAATGATCGCGTTATAAAGGGTGCGCGTGACGGTTTTGTGGAAACTCTTATTTTCAATACCGCCCTGATAAGACGAAGGATTCGTGATCCAAAGCTAAAAATGTCATATATGACTGTCGGCTCGCGCTCTAAAACCGACGTGGTGGTTTGCTATATTGAGGACAAAGCGGACCTCTCTTACGTAAACAATCTTAAAGAAAAAATAAGTAATATCAATGTTGAAGCGCTCACGGTGGGTATGCAATCACTTATAGAATGCCTCGTTCAAAGTAAATGGTACAATCCCTTCCCAAAGGTTCGAACCACCGAGCGTCCCGATGCCGCTGCGGCTCAGCTGATGGAAGGAAACGTGCTTGTTATCTGCGATAATTCGCCCGAGGTGATGATATTGCCCACCTCTCTTTTCGATTTTTTGCAGGAAACGAATGATTTCTATTTTCCTCCAATCACGGGAAGTTATCTGCGAATCACACGATATATAATATTTTTTATGACGCTCCTATTTATGCCCCTTTGGCTGATAGCTATACACAATCCCGATGCAGTTCCCCCTTGGCTTGAGTTCGTTTTACCCACGGAGCACGGAAGGTTGCCGATACTTGTGCAAGTGCTTTTAGCAGAATTCATAATTGACGGCTTGCGACTTGCATCAATGAATACCCCGGGTATGCTTTCAAATTCACTTTCCGTTATCGGCGGACTTATTCTCGGAGATTTTTCAATAGAGATAGGATGGCTCATTCCTGAGGTCGTTGTTTATGGGGCGTTCGTGGCTATCGCAAATTTCTCACAAAGGAATTATGAGCTTGGCTACGCCTTTAAATTTTTGAGGATCATCTTGCTTATTTTGACTTGGTTTTTCAATTTTTACGGCTTTATTGCAGGTCTTTTTGTCTGCTTTATTCTGCTTGTCAGCAACAAGACGCTCAACGAAAAATATTCATATCTTTATCCGCTCATTCCCTTTGACGGAAAGGTGCTTAAGAGAATGATATTCAGGGTTAGAAAATGATAATCCCCCGATAGATCTATGTCTATCGGGGGCTATTTATAAAGTTCAATAATTAATTATTTTATTATATCAAAACCATTTCTTATCTTTGGATGTTCTATGATATATCAGATACAGTACGTATTCTGTACACACAAATAATTCAATTACAGAAAATAATACAATCGCAATTATTCTCCAATTTGTTTGTTCATTATTGTATTTTTCAAAAGAAACGTACTCCACACCACCAGAATACATTTGTACAATATTACCTCTTTTATCGAAACAAATTGAAACAAGTGGTGATTCGCTTAAAATCTCTATAAATTGCTCGTTATTTACGGTCACAAAATTGGATGTGGTGCGATAACTTTTACCTTCAACATATATCACATAACGAAAGTTGTTCCATCTAAGCTCATGATATTTATAATCTTCTACAGTTGCTGTAACAACAGTTGTATTATCTTCTGTAGCACGAGTTGTCCCGGATATCCCCAAAATACAAAACAACGATATGGCAACAATTTGAAACAAAACAAAAGCAACAGTCTTTTTTAATCTTTCTATACGTTTAATATTTGTTTCTGTTTTTCTTATTCTCACTTTACACGCTCTCCGATATTATAAATTATTGTTATCATATGCTTCTCTTTACACTTATTAATAACCTATTCTTCTGTGTAAAAGCAATCATATTGCCATTTCATTGGATTTTCATACATATATTTTGATATTTTTTCGTAATCTCTTTTATCGCGTATTATGTGGTCATGAAACGATCTTTGCCAAACTTTCTCACCGAGTTTTTTAGATATATACCGTTTCATCTGTCCTACCGCCGTCAAAATACTCGTAGGGGAGGATATAATCCTCCCGTTATCATACGAAATGTATAATATCATATGTATATGATTAGGCATAACTACATATTGTAATACTTCAATATGCGTATAATGTTTGGAGAGTACTTTGATTGCTTCTTCTACAATTTTTCCATATGGAGATAAGTGCACACTATCAAGCGGGAGGATGATATCCTCCCCTACGAAATCAGGTTGATTTTTATTCCAAAATAATGCCTTCTTATCCTTAGTACATATAGTTATGAAATATGCACCAGCCGAACTATAATCATAATTTTTCAAACGATTTTGTTTTCTTATAGGAAATTCACTATTATTCATTGTTATTCCAAACTAAACGTCTTAATCGCCTTAATTGCGGTGCCGTTTTCGTATTCTCTTACCTCGCCGAGGGCGAAAAATTCGCCGTTTGAATCGCAAAGGCGCACGCGGGTGCCGATCTCAAGATCAGTTTTTATCTTGCCTTGATATATTTCGCATCCGCTACGGCAGAGCTTTTCATAAAATGCGGGTAATTTAACTGTGGGAAGGTCGAAGAAAAGACTTTCCGTAGGTGCAAGCAATGAGAGGCGTTCATCCATTTCAAGAGCTTCAAGCTCCTCGAGTGTATGTGCGTTATCAATACTAAATCCGCCTGCGCAAACACGGTAAAGTGCACTCATAACGCCGCCGCAACCGAGCGTTGCACCAATATCCGCGCAGAGCGTTCTTATATACGTTCCTGACGAGCATTCAACAAGCAATTCACATTCGTTTTTCTTGGTTGTGGGGGTACATTCAAGCTGAAATATTTCAATATCGCGCGCTTTACGCTCTATCTCTATTCCCTCTCTTGCAAGATCGTAGAGCTTTTTGCCATCCACCTTCAACGCGCTATACATCGGGGGAATCTGTTTGATTTTACCGAGAAATTTATTGCAAGCAAGAGCTACCTCTTTATGTGTTGGAATAGCGTCACTTTCGCTTAAAATCTTGCCCGTAATGTCCTCTGTATCAGTAGTTATACCGAGTGTTAAGCGGGCGCGGTAGGTCTTTTTGTCTGCGACAAGATATTCCGCCGCCTTTGCTGCGCGACCGAGAAGTATGACGAGCACTCCCGTAGCAAGCGGATCGAGTGTTCCCGTATGTCCCACCTTGCGCGTGCCGTAGAGCTTTCTTATTTTGCCCACCACGTCGTGCGAGGTTATACCCTCGGGCTTATTTATTATGAGCACACCGCAGGGCTCAAATTTATTTTCGTTCATTATTATCTCCTCAAAATCTTACGTGCGCTGAATAGATCGGCTGACCCTTATCGGAAAAGTTCTTTTCGTATTCGGTCATTACATTGCCATCGTTTTTCTCTGAATTATGTAAATCACGCGTTACAAACTCAAATTTAAGTCCAAATGCCTCAAATTCCTCGAGGGAAAAATCGAAAAGTCCCTCATTATCAGTTTTAAGACGGAGCAAACCGCCCTCTTTGAGAAGAGTTTTATATATTTCAAGGAAGGTGTGGTAGGTAAGGCGGCGCTTTGCATGTCCTGCCTTGGGCCAAGGATCGCTGAAATTGAGATATATACAATCAATGCTATGCTCGGGGAAAAATTCAATAAGATTTTTAGCATCTCCTATGATAAAACGAAGGTTATCGGGGCGCCCATCCTTTGCTCTTTCCGCTTTTTCAAGCGCAAGGCAAGCTACGTCGGCAATCTTTTCCATTGCAATAAAATTCACGTCGTGATGCTGTGCGCTCATACCGACAGCAAAGTTGCCCTTTCCGCATCCAATCTCAAGATGTATGGGTCTTTTTTCGGTAAATGCGGATTGAAGATCCTTCTTTATTTCCTCGTTGGGAGTTATAAGCAGGTGCGCGCATGCCTCTATTCTCTCTGCACCGTGCTTCTTTTTTCTCATTCTCATATATGTAAATATCCTTTCTTTTGTCTATATGTTATAGAATAACACAAAATCCCTCCTTCCGTCAATCGCTTTTGAATACTTTTTTCTTTATTTTAATAAAAATCTCAAATAAACCTTGACATTTTGACAAAAAAGTATTACAATTACGATATAGTATTATATTCTTTTTTGGAGGAATTTTTATGCATACATCCAATTCGGATATTCGTGCAAGAGCGCGTTATCTTCTTGACGAAAATATCTTCGGTAAGGACTGGCTCAAATCCGCTATCTTCTCGATGGCTTTGATCTTTTTCACCTCCCTTGTAGGCGGTGTGTTCTACCTACTTTCTGAATGGCTTCTTCTTCCCATTCTTGTAGAATACGTCCTTCCCTATTCATTTCTTCTTTACGTTGTATTGATAGTTTTGATTTCGCTTTTTGAAGCTATTGTTCTTAACTTGCTCATTGGTCCTATTGCAATAGGTTTCAGTGCGGTTCATCTTGAGCTTGAAAGAGGTTCCGGCATTATCAGAATTCGCCGTTTCTTTGACGGATTTTCCGATACATTCCTTGAAAACGTACAGCTTGGCGTTATGTACCTTCTTCACAGCTTCCTCTGGACACTTCTCTTCTTCGTTCCCGGTGTTTACGTTTCTTATTCATACGCGATGATCTATCACGTTAAGTACGATAACCCCGAGTTCACTTGGCAGCAGTGCTTTGACGAGAGCGAGCGACTTATGGAGGGTAACAGATGGAGATACTTTAAGCTCCAGTGCAGCTTTATCGGTTGGTACATACTCGGCTTCTTTGCCGGCTTTGGCTTCGGCTTGTTCTGGGTAAACCCCTACAATCAGGTTTCCACAGCGGTCTTCTACGATACCATTAAGGAAGAAAAAGAGCTTGAGGCAGATCTTCTTGACTAAATGAATTTAATCCACCCGTAATCATCGGGTGGATTTTTTTGCGAAAACAAGGATTTATTAAAATCTTTTATTAAAAACAACATCAATTTTGACTGCAAGCTCTTGAAAATGTGAAAAGTATATGATATAATATATAGGTTAATATGAAATAATTTGTTCTAAATAAAGGAGATCAAATATATGAAGCTTGGTATAGTGGGACTTCCCAACGTGGGAAAAAGTACATTGTTCAACGCCTTGACAAATGCAGGGGCAGAATCTGCTAACTATCCATTCTGCACGATAGAACCAAACGTTGGTGTGGTTGCAGTGCCCGATCACCGTCTTGACGTGCTTGCAGAGATGTACAATCCCGAAAAATATACTCCCGCAATTATTGAATTCGTTGATATTGCAGGTCTTGTTAAGGGTGCATCCAAGGGTGAGGGACTTGGCAACAAATTCCTTGACAACATCCGTCAGGTAGATGCCATCGTTCACGTCGTTCGTTGCTTTGAAGATGATAATATCATTCACGTTGACGGAAACGTTAATCCCATTCGTGACCTTGAAACTATAAATCTTGAGCTTATCTTCTCGGATATGGAAATACTTGAGCGCCGTATTGATCGCGTTAAAAAGGCAATGAAGGGCGACAAGACGCTTGCGGCGACAGTTGAGCTTCTTGAAAGAATACACGCAACCCTTGAAGAAGGAAAATGCGCGCGCACAATGGAGCTTGATGAGGATGAGCTTGAGCTTCTCGGAGATACACAGCTCCTTACTATGAAGCCCGTTATCTACGTTGCAAACGTAAGCGAGGATGAGGCGGATCACGAGCCGATTGAAAATTCACTCTATTGCGAGCTTAAGAATTTTGCGGCGAGCGAGCGCTCCGAAATAATTGCTATCTGCGCTCAGATCGAGGCGGAGATCAGTGAGCTTGATGCCGAGGAAAAGAAAATGTTCCTTGAGGATATGGGTATTGCCGAGAGCGGTCTTGACCGTCTTATCAAGGCAAGCTATTCTCTTCTCGGTCTTATCTCCTACCTTACCGCAGGGCCTAAAGAGGTACGCGCTTGGACTATTACAAAGGGAATGAGAGCTCCTCAGGCAGCAGGCAAAATACATAGTGATTTTGAACGCGGATTCATTCGCGCAGAGGTTGTTGATTTTGACGTTCTTGTAAAGCTCGGCTCAATGAATGCCGTAAAGGATGCGGGACTCCTTCGCAGCGAAGGCAAGGAATACGTTGTTAAGGACGGCGACGTTGTTCTCTTTAGATTTAATGTGTAATAAAAATAAAGCCACTCGACAAAAGTCGAGTGGTTATTTTTGTTAGTCCAAATTTTCTATGGCAATATTCAAGGCGTTCATAATATCGTCAATAGTTATTGATGGCTCTTTATTTTGCTCTTTGGAATACGGAACGTGGATAAATCCAACGCGCACGTTACTACCATCAAAGTGTGCAAGCAAAGTATATATCAAATCATTACAAACATACGCGCCTGCAGAATATGAAAGCTGTGCGGGTATTCCCTTCTTATTGATCTCTTCTGCAATTTTTCGCACAGGCAGAGTACAAAAATATGCCGCAGAGCCACCGTCAATTATCTTCTCGTCCTTGGGGTGATTACCGTTATTATCGGGAATTGATGCATGGCGCAAATTGATGCCTACAAGTTCGGGTGTTATCAAGCTTCTGCCTCCCGCTTGACCGACACAAAGAATAACATCGGGGTTCAGATTATCCGCCTCCCGAATGACAAATTCTGCCGCCTCGCCAAAAACCACAGGAAGACGGAGCTTTATCAATTCGTATTCATTTATTTTATTTGGCAAACGACTCACTGCATCCCACGAGGGATTGATTGTTTCTCCACCAAAGGGTTCAAAACCAGTTATCAAGAGTTTTTTCATATTTTATTTAATTAACGCTATCGAGTGCGGCGAGAAGGCGCTCGATAGTTTCATTTTTTGTTTGTTCGTTAGTGAAATATTCACCTTCCTCGCAAAGTATCTCGCGTGTTACAGCGTCAAGCTCGGCACAATAGTACGCCTTGGGTGAGTCGGGGTCGATTTTTGTATCCACAACATAGATAAAATAAACGGTGTCATCATTTTCAAGTCCTGCACCGTCTCCGTACTGTATCATCTCTTGATATGTAGGAAGTGCAAACAAATTATAGGGGTGATAGTTCGTTACCGACTTGATGCCGTCAGAAATTTCATAATAGTAGCCCTCAAATTTGCCTTCAAGCTCGGTTACGCCGAAAAGCATACAGGACGTTAACGTGAGCACCAATGCGAGTGAAAGAATGCTTAAAACTAATTTTTTCATAATGCTCTCCCTTTAATGTCAATTTATTTTAATTATTATTCGTACTGTCTGAAGCTTGCAACTACTATGCCGAGGAGTGCCACGTCATCTGCAATTATCGGATCCATTGTGCGATTCTCGGGCTGTAGGCGGAAATGTCCGTCCTCGCGATAAAAGGTCTTGACAGTCGCTTCGTCCTCAATAAGCGCTACGACGATTTTGCCGTTATCCGCGTATGCTGCCCTTTGTACGATTACAATATCGCCGTCAAAGATTCCTGCATCTATCATGCTCTCTCCCTTGACCTTGAGTGCAAAAAGCTCCTCCGCGGAATATTTTGCGCTATTCCAAGGCAAATCAACGTAGCCGTCAAAATTCTCAACGGCAAGTATGGGCGTGCCCGCGGTTATAGCACCAAGAAGCGGTACTCTACCCATAACCTTTGCATAGGGTGCGCAGATGCGGAGTGTTCTCTTCTTGCCCGCGTCCTGCTCGATAAATCCCTTTGCCTCAAGATTATGAAGATATAAATGCACGCTCGACGTACTTTTTATTCCAAGTGATGCCCCTATATCTCGCACCGAGGGGGCGTATCCGTTTTCATTTATCGAATTTACAAGGTAATCAAATACCATTTTTTCTTTTTTTGTGAGGTCTTTATTTTTCATAAATAATCTCCATTCATAATAGGTTATTTACATTATATCACACTTTTTTGAAAAATGCAAACATTTGTTCAAATATTTTTTGATATTTTTTTGAGAAAGAGTAATTTGTGGTTTAAATTTTGATTTGTCGTGGAGTTAGTTTACTACGAACCGCTCAAGCCGCTTGGGCTTCCGCTTTTGAAAAAGCGGAGCAAAACAACCGCTTTGGTTTGAGCTGATTTTATGTAAATTTTCGACAATTCGCGAGCGAATTATCGGTTTAGAAAGCACGGTACATACTTACACGCAAGCGTGACGTATGCACCATACTTTCAAAACTACGAAAATCACTCCTACGGAGTAATTTTCTAAAATTTACTTACTTTATACCACACTTTAAAGTCTGTGCTAACAACGAAATAGTTAGTTAAAGTA
>JBGVNP010000242.1:0-2293 GCA_045125655.1 Eubacteriales bacterium
GGAGTATAAATTTTGATTTGTCAGTGTTTTAGTTTATGTTAATAGCGGACAGTCGAGGACGCCTGTCCCTACGGGTTTTGGGGGTGTTTTTTTGTTGTATTGTAGCCGTTTTGCTTCTAAAGATAGTTTATGTTTGCAACGGGACGTCGAGGACGCCGTCCCCTACAATGACGGTGCTATTTTTAAGCAAAACAATAGACATATTACAAATAAAATAGCTATAATTGAACAAAAATCAACTTGCAAACTCGTAGGGGACGGCGTCCTCGACGTCCCGTTGCAAACATAAACTATCAGTAGAAGCAAAACGGCTACAATACAACAAAAAAACACCCCCAAAACCCGTAGGGACAGGCGTCCTCGACTGTCCGCTATTAACATAAACTAAAACACTGACAAATCAAAATTTATACTCCACGCAAGATCCTTCGAAGTTATGCCGTAAGGCATTACTTCTCTTGACGCGTGGGTTTGTAGATAGTAAGGTCTCCGCGTGTCATTCTGGAGGGAGTATAAGCGACCGATAGAATCTCGGTACGGACACAAGGGCAGCTCCAGAATGACAACGCGCGGAACATAACAATTTGCTACTTCAACTAACTTTTTCCTTAAAAAAGTAGGTGCCCTGCGCGTAGCAGATCCACGCGGAAACTAATTTTCCTCGGGTATGGTTTTAATTTTGTGCTTATATATGTAGAGGTAGAATATCACGCTGAGGAGGAGGCAGACAAATTCCGCGATGGGATATGACCACCAAACCTTATTTATATCGCCCGTAAGTGAGAGGAAATATGCTACGGGAAGGAGTGTTGCGAGCTGACGTCCGAGTGAAACGAGCATTGAGAAAATGCTGTACCCGAATGACTGGAACACCGCGGAGCAGATGATTGAGAAGCCCGCAAAGATAAAGCTTATCGAGATCGTGCGGAGCGCGGGAATACCTACTGTGTTTATTGCCTCCTCGGAGAGTGAGAACATAGAAAGGAACACGTTCGGGAAGAGCTGGAAGAGAAAGAACCCAAACACCATAAAGGAAACGGCATATATAAGTCCCAACTTGATGGTGCGGAGCATTCTCTTCTTTTTTCGTGCGCCGTAGTTATAGGAAACGATCGAGATCATTCCGTTATTGAAGCCGAAAACGGGCATAAATACAAAGCTCTGGAGTTTGAAGTAGATTCCGAAAACATTCACGGCGTATTCGGAGAGGGGAAGGATGATCTTGTTGAATGCCGCGGTCATGAATGAGCCGACGGAATTCATAAGGATCGAGGGCAGACCTATCTTGAAAATCTCGCCGATGACCTTGGCGTCGGGCTTGATATTTTCAAGCTTGAGTGTGATTTCGGTATTCTTGTGCTTTTGGAGCCAAATTCCGACCAATGCGGAAACAATCTGACCTGAGACCGTTGCGACAGCAGCACCGAGAATGCCCATTTTTAATCCGTAAATGAGGATGGGGTCGAAAATGATATTAAAAATTGCGCCGACGAGCTGAGTTGTCATTGAAAGTGTGGTCTTGCCCGTTGCCTGCATGTATTTTTCGTGAACCACTTGGCAGAAAATACCAAAGGATGCGATAAAGCACACGAGAAGATAGGATGTACCCATATCTATAACGGTCGCTCTTGCCGCAGCATCGGCGATGTCGGCGGTCATAAGCTCAAAGTAGGGACGAGCCATAAGAGAGCCGAAAACTGCAAACATAATATAGCTTACAATGGCAAGGAATGCGCCCTGACCCGCTATTTTGTTGGCTTTTTCTCGATTTCCGAGTCCAAGATTTCTCGAAATCAGAGCATTTATACCCACGCCCGTGCCGACGGATACCGCAATCATAAGATTTTGGGCGGGGAAGGCGAGATTTACGGCGGTCAATTCGAACTGCTCGGGACTGATTCCTGCAACGAAAAGTCCGTCAACGATATTGTAAAGCGCCTGAATGAGCATTGAAAGCATCATTGGCACTGACATTGATAAAAGTAGCTTGTTTTCGGGCATGTAGCCCATCTTGTTTTCTTTAACTGCTGTGCTCAATTCTTTTCTCCTTTGCATTATTATTCGTTACTAAATAATCATTATATCACACTTCTACATTATTTGCAATAGGATGGGAATTTTTTTGAGGTGTTATATAAATTGAGGTTTAGCACGCACTATGTTCGCACTAACCAAACGATTAAAAAAGTTTTTTGGTTACTTTTTCTCAAAAAAGTAACCGCCCGCCGCGCAGGCGAAAAAACGCCCTTTTCTTTTTGGGAACTTTTTCTTTGGGGCTACTTTCTCAAAGAAA
>JBGVNP010000243.1:0-5207 GCA_045125655.1 Eubacteriales bacterium
AATTTTAGAAAATTGCTCCGTAGGAGTGATTTTCGTAGTTTTGAAAGTACAATGCCGACCGTCGTACTTGTACGTAAGGGCGGTATTGGAGTTTCTAAACCGATAATTCATTCTTGAATTATCGAAAATTTACGTAAAATCAGCTCGCACCAATCGATTAAGTTTTTCGGGGTGTGGGGCGGTTTTTCAAAAAAGCCCCACATTTTTCTTAACTAATTTTTCACTGGTAAATCTAAATTTATTTAACCAAAAGCAAGATAAGTAAGATGATGAGAGTCGGGTCTTGAGGGTCACTCTGATAGACGACTAAAATGAGTCCGAGAAGCAGAAGATCCTCAACCGATATGTCGGAAAGCAGGGATGAAAGTGCGGGGGAACTTTTGTTAATTTTTGTTGATCTTTCGTCGTCAAAATTCTCGTTTTTAACGCTTATTTCATCGTTTGTTATCGCATTTTCTTGCTCTCTAATATTATCTTCACTTGGCTTTGAAACAAAATTTTCATCTGCAAATATCACGTTTCCCGCGTAATTTCGTGGGATGTTTATTTGCGATGCTCCGCCTTTACTGTAATACATTTTTCACCCCTCCTCACTTAATATCCATAAAAATTTTACTGATTTTGCCCATTCTCATCATCGTGTCGAGAAGCTCCTGACGGCGCGTTGAGAGGTATGGTCGAATTGCTAAAAGGAGCGCGGTTTGCTTATCGTTGCTGTGATCTTTGTTGTCGCCAAGCGATGAAAACAGTGATAAAATATCAAGCGAATTTGATGTATTTTCTTGCTTCTTTTCGATTTGAGAAGTGGTGGAATCTTTTTGAAAACCCCCTGCGTTTTCTTCAAGATCGGATGTTGAATTAAAAGAATTGTCTGTAATATTCTCTTGTTGTGGTGGATTTTCCCTATTTTCCTTGCTTGTGTGCTTGGCAATTATCTCGCTCATTTTTGAGAGCGCATCGGGATTTGAAAGTATGCTTGAAAGGACACTAGCTGCATCTCCCGATCTGCCCCTCTCGATGTTATCTTCACTCATTTTTTATTACCCCCAAAGCGGGATATGAGACGGTTTATATCGTCCTCGCTTGCGATTGACAAAAGAGCGCGGATTTTTGCTACATCCTTTGTGCTGACCGTTATCTCGTTTTCTACACTCGCTTCCTTTGCTATATCCTTTATAACCTCCTTTAATTTGTCATCGCTTAGCTTTAAAAGCTCGGAAAGGGAATTCTTGTCAAAATTCATATTTTACCTCACAAAAATTCATAAATTTAACAAATTGTTTTATATCTATAATATATGTGCTAAAAATAAAAATGTTGACATAATAAGCATATTGTGTTAAAATAGTATTCGGTGAAATATTTGTATAAATGTTTTCTATATCTTAATTAGAAATTGAGGTTTAAGAATGAAGCACTATTTTATTATGAATCCCGCTGCGGGAAAGGGAACTAAATTCCATAATCTTATCGACGAAATACACAAGGTGTGTGACCGCAGACAGGTTCCGTATGAGATTCACGTTACTGAAAAGATCGCTGAGGGAACAGAATTTGTAAGAAGCATCTGCTCTCAGTCCGAGGAACCCGTAAGATTCTATGCTTGCGGCGGTGACGGAACGATCAAAGAGGTTGCCGAGGGACTTGTTGGCTTTGAGCATGCAGAGCTTGGAATAATCCCTATGGGTACAGGAAATGACTTCGTTAAAAACTTTGAGCACGTTGAAAGCTTTTTCAACATTGACTCCCAGCTTGACGGAGAAACAAGAAAGATAGACCTTCTCAAATATAATGACCACTATGCTATAAATCTTATCAACATGGGCTTTGACTGCGAAATAGCAAAGCAGGCGGCTCTTAACAGAAGAAATATTTTTATTCCCAGCAAGATCGCATACACTGCGGGTATTGCGCAAAAGATCACCCAGCTTGGTACTGCCGTTGTTAACGGTAGCGTTAGCTTTGACGGTGTTATGCATAAATGGCACACGTACCAGATATGCGTTTTCGCAAACGGTGCATTCTACGGTGGCGGCTACCATTCTGCTCCCTCTGCATCATTTGACGACGGTATTATCGAGTGCTGTGTAGTAAGAAAGGTAAATCTTCCCGAACTTATTCAGCTCATAGGTCCATACAAAGAGGGAACTCTCCTTACTAAGAAGGGCGTTCCTCAGGTGTTCTCCTATAAGAGAAGTGAAAAGGTGGAGATCGTATTTGACAAGCCCACCGATATTTGTGTTGACGGTGAGATTGAAAGAATAAAGAGCAAGCTTACTATCAGTGTTGCACACAAGGTAATAACCCTCTCAACACCCAAGGCGTGTCAACCTATCGCGCTCGATCCCGACATAGTTAAGGCAGCGAACAAATACAATAAGAGATCATAAATGAGGGATATCCTTATAGTTTCGGATACTCATCTGAAAACCGACCGACTTGAAGGACTTATAAGGTATAGGCAACGTCTTCTTAAAAAAGGAGAAGTGCTTGAGCTTATATTTCTCGGTGACGGACTTTGTGACGTTTTCTCCTGCAAGCAGTATGACGGTATAATCGTTCATGCAGTTCGCGGAAACTGCGATATAAGTGACAGATTTTCACCCTATGGCGAGGAGATTCCTTTTTATCGCCTTATAAATTTGGGAGATTTAAAGATATTTATGTGCCACGGGCACACCCTGTCCGTAAAGCACGGATATGACGAGCTTTGCCGTGAGGCATCAAGACAGGGAGCCGATATTGCTCTCTTTGGACACACGCATCGCCCCACTCTTGAATATATTAAAAAGGAGAGCGTGCGCGGAGTGGAGAAGGATATGGTTATATTCAATCCCGGCTCGTTGGGAGACCCTTCGGGCTCTTTTGGAAATTTATCAATATCGGATAGAGAGTTTTTGCTCTCACACGGTCAGTATTCAAATATTTTAGACAAATAAAAAACTGCCACACCCAACGGTGTGGCAGTAAATTATGAAAAGCGTAGATTACATCAAAAGCTATAGATTATTCTTCTTCGGCCTCTGTCGCTACGGCAAGAGATTCAAGCTCTGCATCGTAAGCGTTCTTTACGGCATCCTCAAGAATTGAACGAAATTCTGCATTGATGGGATGAACGATATCGCGATAGGTATCATCGGGATTCTTGCGGCTGGGCATAACGATAAAGTATTTTTCCTTTGCATAGATAACCTTGATATCGTGAACAACGAGCTGATGGTCAAAGGTTACTGATGCGATTGCCTTCATGGGGCCTTCTGTGAACGTTCTGCGGATTTTAATGTCTGTGATTTTCATGCGTAGTCCTCCTGGATTTTCCGATTTAACAAAAAAAATACTACGAATATTCTATACGCGATTTATTAATATTATTCAACGGAATAATTATATTTTTAAAAATTTTTTATGAACAAAGTATTATTACTTTAATTTTTTACTTGAAAGGACAGCTATGGCTACTCCCAATACACATTTTGGAGCTGAAAATATAGGTCTGATGCTAAAAGAATGCAAAAGCATCTATTTTATTGGCATCGGCGGAATAAACATGTCATCTTTGGCGCATATTTCCCACCTTCGCGGATACCGTGTGGGTGGCTCGGACAGAGAGCAAACAGCTCTTACCGAAAGGTTGAGAAACGAGGGCATTGAGGTGTTTTACTCCCACTCTGCCAAAAATATGGAGAGCTATGACGCGGTGGTCTATACCGTGGCAATTTCTCCCGACAATCCCGAGTATCAGCGTGCGATGGAGAGAGGCATACCGTGCATCTCTCGCGCGGACTATCTCGGCTATCTTATGCTTGGCTACAAGAATAGAATCGGCGTTTCTGGTATGCATGGAAAAAGCACATGCACATCCATGTGCGCTACCGTATTTATGGAGGGTGAGGCGGATCCCACCGTGCTTTCGGGCGCAGAGCTTGATGCGATGGGCGGAGCTTATCGCATAGGACAAAGCGAAAACTTTATTTTTGAGGCATGTGAATATATGGATTCCTTCCTCGATTTTAATCCCTCAATGGCGATAATACTTAATATAGAGCTTGATCACGTTGACTATTTTTCAAGTATTGAGCAGATCTGCTATTCCTACGCGAGATTTGCTTCAATCACGGGCGAGAACGGAACTGTTATCGCCAATGCCGATAACGAATATATTCCTATGGCTCTTGAGGGCTATGAGGGAAGGATAATCACGTTCGGCGTAGCAACGAAGAGTGCGGATTATACTGCCATCAACATTAGATACCCCAACGGATTTGCGGAATTTGACGTGATGTACAAGGATGAATTTGTTGCTCACGTTAAGCTTTCTGTTACGGGTGAGCATAACGTTTACAATGCGCTTGCCGCTTTTGTTGCGGGACACGTTTCGGGACTTGAGCCCGAAAAGATCGTTACAGGTCTTGCTCGCTTTGGCGGTGCAAAAAGACGAATGGAATTTAAGGGTACTGTGAACGGTGCGCTTGTATTTGACGATTACGGGCATCATCCTACCGAGGTGGCTACTACTCTTGAGGGCGTTGCAAAGCGCGGTGCGGACCGTCTTTTCTGCGTTTTCCAACCTCATACATACACGCGAACATACACTCTTATGGATGATTTCGCGCAGAGCTTTGACTCGGTTGACCGCGTATTTATTGCCGATATTTATCCCGCGCGCGAGACCGACAATCTCGGAATCAGCGGAAAGACGCTTGCAATTCGTATCGGCGAAAAGGCGGAGTATATCTCCGGTTTTGAAAATATTGCCAATGAGATTAATTCGATGCTCTATCCCAACGATATTCTCGTCGTGATGGGCGCGGGCGATATCTATAAGATATTCGATTATTTGAAATTCGACGAGTAGAAAGCGGAAAAGTTATTTTGCTACGGATTTAGGGGACTTTTTTGAAAAAACGCTACTCGTAAATTGGGATTTGGCGAGCAGTTAGTTTACTACGAACCGCTCAAGCCGCTTGGGCTCCTACTTTTTTGAGGAAAAAGTAGGCAAAAACCTTTTTAAAGCGGCTTCGCCCAGACGCCGTGCGGTTTGTGCGTTTTGGTTTGAGCAGAGTTTACGTAAATTTTCGATAATTCGCAAACGAATTATCGGTTTTGAAACTTCAATACCGCCCTTACGTACAAGTACGACGGTCGGCATTGTACTTTCAAAACTACGAAAATTACCCCTACGGAGTAATTTTCTAAAATTTACTTAC
>JBGVNP010000244.1:0-7481 GCA_045125655.1 Eubacteriales bacterium
GATAATTCGCTTGTGAATTATCGAAAATTTACGCGAAATCAGCTCAAACCAAAGCGGTTGTTTTGCTCCGCTTTTTCAAAAGCGGAAGCCCAAGCGGCTTGAGCGGTTCGTAGTAAACTAACTCCGCGACAAATCAAAATTTGAAATAGTACGAAAAAAGTCGATAAAAACTTTCAAATAAAGTTAAAAAAGGACTACACAAAATCAATAATATATGTTATAATATAAAATGCAATATTATGAAAAGTTTACTCTTTTTTGGAAAGGGACTTAAAATGAGAGAAAATAACTATAAAAACAACAATAAAGGTAAGAATTTTAATAGAAAAGATGAGAAGCATTCTCACAGAGATGAGGGCAATCGCGCTCCCAAAAAGCAGTATTATAAAGAGCCCGTTGAAATGGACGAGGGCGAGCTCGGCGGTCTTGTGATAGGCAGAAATGCCGTTCGTGAGCTTTTGAAGAGTGGACGCGCAGTGGACAAGCTCCTTGTAGGAAAGGGCGATAGAGAGGGTTCTATTGTTGTCCTTGTGGCACAGGCGATTGAACGCGGCATTCCCGTTGTTGAGGTCGATCGTGCAAAGCTCGACGGAATGGCGGGCATGAGTCAGCATCAAGGCGTTATCGCAATGGCTGCAGAAAAGGAATATTGCTCGGTTGAGGACATCATCGAGATAGCTCGTTCGAGAGGAGAAGCTCCACTCATCGTAATATCCGACGGAATCACCGACCCCTATAATCTTGGCTCACTTATTCGTTGTGCCGAGGGCGTTGGCGCACACGGACTCATTATTCCTAAGCGTCGCGCATCGGGACTTACTCCTCTTGTTTCAAAATCAAGCGCAGGAGCTATCGAGCACCTTGCAGTTGCAAAGGTTTCAAATATTGCCCAAACTATTGAAGAATTGAAAGAGCAGAATATTTGGGTATATGCTGCCGAGGCGGGAGGTCAAGCGTATTATGACGTTGATTTTACGGGCGGATGCGCGATCGTTTTTGGAAGCGAGGGCGAGGGCGTTTCACAGCTTGTAAAGCAGAGAAGCGACGTTATTGTTTCCATTCCTATGTACGGACAGGTAAATTCCTTTAACGTTTCTACTGCGGCGGCAGTAATTCTTGCCGAGGCATCAAAGCAACATAGACAGAAAAAATAATAGACTTATGAAAAAATATGAAAAGGAGGTAATTTGAGTGGAAAACATGAACGATGACGTTAAAGATATACTTGAGCGTCTTAAAGAGCAGGCTGAAAGCACTGCCACAGATAGCGAAGTCAATACTCAAACTACCGATGCAGTATCGCATACCGCCGACGATATAACGGATATGCTCAAAAAGCAATTTTCTGCCGAGCATACCGAATTATCTCAAAGCACAGAGGATTATTCCTTCGATACCGATGATTTTGTACTCACGGGAGAAATCAATGTTTCCGCTATGGAAGAAGAAAAGGATATTGCTCCCGCAGTTGAAGAAGTCCCCACTGACTCTTTGGAGGACGACAAAAAAATTACTGAAGAAATTATCGAAGAAAATACATATTCAGAAGAAGCTCCCGACATGGACGAGGTTATTGATGACCTTCTCGAGGAGAGCAATGATATAGTTGATACTACAGTTGATGAGATAGTAGAAGAAACAATCGCAGAAACTGTAGAAGAAATCGTTGAAGAATCTACTGACGAAGTATCCGATGATGCAACACTTGCATTCAACGTGTCAAGCACGGAAGAAAATGAGAATATGACAAGAGTTTTCAACACTCCCGACGATGAAAGCTCCAATTCCGACGTGAAGATTGGCGTAGCAGTTCAAGAAAACCTTGAAAATGCGGAAGAAGAAATAAATTACTCTCCAACCCAGACCTCTTTTGATTCGGACGAAGCACTTGAGGGGCAGCAGGGAACAGTATTCAATCAGTTTGTAGAGGACTTTTCGAGCGATCTTGACGACGTAGTATTCGAGGCAGAGATAACGGAGAGCCGTGCCCCCGATAAGCAGTACACGATCTTTGAGGATTGGGAAAAGCTTATGAAGGACAAGCAGTATGAAACCGCCGAGGAGGGTATAATTCCGCCCACCAAGGAGGAGCTTGAGCTTAGCGCGGAGATAAAGGCAAGAGGAAATGCAAACACCGACTATTTCACACCCGTAGTACCTCAAGGTGAGCTTGACGAGGTTGATATAGCCCTTATGGTAGCCCTTGGCGGTGAGGAGGAGCTTAATCAGACGGTCGGCTTTGAAAAGATACGTCAGGCGGTAAATTCCGTTGAAGAGGAAAAGCCCGACTTTGAGGGTAAGCATATTTACGGCTTCTGCGGTGAGGAATATACAACCCTCGGACAGAACGGTAGAATAAAAAGAAAATATAAGAGTGATAAAATAGGTCTTATTATCAAAACGATTATAACTGCAATCGCAACAATTGTACTTCTCGGCTATGAGATTGGCGGTTGGATGGGCAGATATATTGGCGGAATAGCTGGTGTTCCCGTAACTGCAGAGCTACACGTTCTCGTTGCGCTTTTGATCTTGCTTTTCACTATTGCAATATCCGCAAGCAAGATCAAGGGACTTTTCAAAAACGTTCTTGAGTCGTCGTCAATAGCATATATCGGCGCGATTATAGTTTCGTTGCTCAGTATCCTTCACGACGTTTTGATACTTGCGATCAACTATGCAGATCCGGGTGCAACAGTGCATTCGCTTTCTGCAGTGTTGCTTCTTCTCAGTCTTATTTATGATATGTTCGATGTGTTCTCGCAGTCGGGAACGTTCGATATTATCTCCAAGAGTGACAAAAAGCTTGTGTTTGAGCCATATGGAAAGCTCAGAATGAGCGACGAGGATATAAGCAGTGACGTTATTGATAAGGATAGCTATTGCATCTCCAAAATATCAAGCGTAAGCAAATTTTTTGAAAGAATGTCAAGACCTGTAAGTAATATTACAGGTAAGCTCGTGGCACTTGTTCTTTGCTTCTCGGTGTCCCTTGTGGTAATGCTTGTGCTCCTTTTGATGCAAAAACCCATAGGCACAATAGTGTTAAGTCTTATAGTAACGCTTTCGTTTACGCTTATATGTGCATCAATATTTGAGAGCGGATTTGCATTCTTTACAGTATATCTTTCACTCAAAAAATACAAAACGGGTATCATCGGTAAATCCAGCGTTGAGGAATACGGCAGATGTAATATAGTTTACTTTGACGATTTTAACGTATTCAATAAAAAGAGTGTAAGAACTAAAGGACTTAAGCTCTACGATAACAACGAGATATACAAGATACTTTACCATACCCAAGCGGTATTTTCAAAGGTTGGCGGTCCTCTCAAAGCGGTATTTGAATTTGCAACGTCCGAAATGGTGCATTCAAATAACGTTGACGTAAGAGAGATAAGCAAAGAGGGCATCTGCGCCATCGTTGATAACCGAACAACAGTGCTTATAGGTACGGGTAGCTTTATGAGAAGCAGGGGAATCCACCCAAGCTATACAAGCGCCGACCTTAAGCTTGAGGAAGCGGGAGAGGATAGCATTATGTTCATCGCGCTCAACGGAACGCTTGGTGCGAAGCTCTACGTTACTTATCAGTTCTCAAGTGAATTTGAGCGCCTTGCTAAAAAGCTTAGCGCACACGGAGTGGGAATAGGAATCCGCTCCTCCGACCCCAATATCAATAATAAATGGGCAAAGGCATACGGCAATAATAAGAGATGTAATATCAGTGTTGTTCGACCTACTCTTAAGGACAGTAAGACACAGGATAAATCCATCGACGGCGGCATAGTTTCTGCAAAGAACGTGCGCGCGCTTGTCGAGGCACTTATGATGTGTATAAGACTTTACTCATTTGAGAATATCATAGGAAAGCTCAGAATTGCAGCTATCCTGCTTATAGGAATACTGACCTTTGCGCTCGTTCTTTTCTCAGGTGTAAATACAGTCAGCATGCTTCTTTTGATGCTTGCATGCGCGCTAAGCGCTTCTGTGATGATACTTCTCTCATATTTCTATATTAAACGGTGAGACAATGAATATTAAAAACAGTTCGATTCTTAAATCCGTTGAAAAGCCCGGCAGATACAGTGCGGGCGAATTCGGACAGATAATAAAGGATAAAAAAGATATAAAGGCAAGATGGGCATTTTGCTTTCCCGATACCTATGAAATAGGAATGTCCAATCTTGGTGTCAGAATATTATACGGTGCACTGAACTCGGAGCCGGATATTTGGTGTGAAAGAGCGTATGCTCCGTGGATTGATATGCAAGAGAAGATGCGCGAGCATAATATTCCTCTTTGCGCGCACGAGAGCGGCGATCCTCTTTCGAATTTTGACATTGTGGGAATCACGCTTCAGTATGAGATGTGCTATACCACAACTCTCAAAATGCTTGAGCTTGCAAATATTCCGCTTTATGCTAAGGATAGGGGAGATGAATTTCCCATCATCATCGGCGGCGGTCCGTGCGCATATAATGCGGAGCCCGTTGCAGACTTCTTCGATTGCTTCTCAATAGGAGAGGGCGAGGAAAATCTTGTTGAATTTACCCGCCTTTACATTGAGATGAAGGAAAACGGAACGTACAATAAAAAAGACTTTTTGCATAGAGCTGCGGCGGAGATAGGCGGAATATACGTTCCGTCCTTATATGACGTTACTTATAACGAAAACGGCACTGTAAAAGCATATACACCCGTGTATGACGACGTTCCAAAGCGTGTGCTCAAAAGAATAATGACCGATATGGATAAGTCATATTTTCCCGATAAGGTGGTAATGCCCTATATCGAAACAGTGCACGATAGAATTATGCTCGAGGTGTATCGTGGATGTATCCGCGGCTGCAGATTTTGTCAGGCGGGAATGGTCTATAGACCTGTAAGAGAGAAGACTCCCGGTGTTTTAAATGATCAGGCAAAATGTCTGTTCGAGGCAACGGGATATGATGAGATATCTCTCTCTTCACTTTCTATAAGCGACTATTCAAGATTGCCCGAGCTTACGGATAATCTTCTTGAATGGACGAATGAAAATATGATCAGCTTGTCCTTGCCATCGCTCCGTGTAGATAGTTTTACAAAGGAGCTTATGGATAAAATATCCACTGTTCGCACGGGATCGCTCACTTTTGCCCCCGAGGCAGGAAGTCAGCGACTTCGCGACGTTATCAATAAGAACGTATGTGAGGCAGATCTTCTCCGCGCGGTAAACGTGGGATTTGATGCGGGAAAGACGTCCTGCAAGCTCTATTTTATGATGGGTCTGCCTACTGAAACCTATGAGGATCTTGATGGAATCGCCGAGCTTGCAAAGGCGGTTATCGAGGCATATTATGAAAATCCCAATAGACAAAAGGGAAGAGCGCCCAGCGTTACCGTGAGTGTTTCCTGCTTCATTCCCAAGCCCTTCACTCCATTTCAGTGGGAGGCGCAGGACAGTATGGAAACATTCGTTGAAAAGCAGAAATATCTTGAAAGCAAGATAACCGATAGAAAGATTCGCTATGTCCATCACGATGCGCGCGTTTCACACGTTGAGGCAATACTTGCGCGCGGTGACAGAAGACTTGCCCCCGCGTTGGCTCTCGCTTGCGAGAGAGGATTCTGCTTTGATGCGTGGGATGAATTTTTCCACTATGACGAGTGGATCAAGGTTTTTAACGATTGCGGCATAGACTATAATTTCTACTCAAACCGCATTTGGGGAGAGGACGAGGTTCTTCCTTGGGACGTTATCGACTGTGGTGTTACCAAAGAATTTCTCGCGCGCGAGCGAAAGAATGCTTACGCCGAAAAGACAACACCGTCCTGCCGCGAGAAATGTAGCGGATGTGGCGTAAATAAGCTTGGAGGTGAGAGAACGTGGTGTCCGAAAAAGGAACAAAATTAAAGCCCTATGCAAAGGATGATTACCCCTTGCTTTCCGAGCCGAAATACATAAGATTTAAATTTCGCAAGGTAGGGGATCTTCAGTTCATCTCCCATCTCGATCTTCAAAAGGCGATGGCAAAGGTGCTTGTCAGAGCCAAAGCTCCGCTTTGGTATTCTAAAGGATTTAATCCTCATGCGAAGCTCATTTTTGCTCTTCCTTTATCCGTTGGAGCGCAGAGCGAATGCGAATATCTTGACGTAAGAGTCGAGAGAGCGATACCGCCTCTTGAACTTATGGAGCATATAAATCTCGAGCTTACCGAGGAGCTTCGCTTCCTTGATGCCTATTATCCCGAAACAGCCCTTGAGGACATATACTGGGCAGAGTATGATTTTGAGATTAAAACAACGGGTGCTGACGAAAATATGGCGCGCGAGATAGAAAAAATTCTTACGGGTGAGCAGGTTGTGATCCTTAAAAAAGCAAAGGATAAGTATAAAAATATATTCTTCAAGGAAATTGACATCGCACCCTATATTCGCGACGTTAAGGTTGAATTTGACTGTGCAAAAATCAAGATAAATGCCAAATTGTCCGCTTCGATAAATCAGACACACCCCCATATAAATCCCGAAAATATAGTCACAATGCTTAAGGAAAAGCTCGGAATTTTGTCGGGTGACGTAACGCAGGAGCAGTATGATATTATAAGAACAAGAATTTATTTTGAGGACGGCAAGACCGACTTCAGATAAGGAGAATTTTATATGTTTGTTTGGGTTGGAATCAATGTTGAGGACCAACTCAAGGAAGTAAGAATGGCAGTTGACAGCGTGTTTGAAAAGATAGATATTTCAAACGTTACCTGTCAGCTGCCGCTTCATATTTCCTTGAAGATTTCCTTTGAAATTGAAAATGAATTATTTGAAAGCGTTTTGACTGATATATTGGATGTATATAACAATCAAAAGCCATTTGAAATAAAAATAAAAGGCATAGAAAAGCACGAAAATATAGAGTGGATAAGAATGTATTCAAACGAGCAGCTCGAAGCTCTTGCCACAAGCCTTAATATGATGCTAAAGGATAAATACGGCATTCCGCTTCACGAATACGACCTTGATTTTATATTCCATACAACGCTATTTATGGACGATGATGCGGATAAGATCAATGCCGCAAATGAGCTCCTCGGCAACGTGTGTTTGCCCCAAACCCTCGAAGCCAATACCTTTGTTATCGGCACAAGCGAAACGGGCAAAAACGGAACGTATAGTATTTACAAAATAATTAATGCATAAAATGAAGATGTATTTTCCAAAAAGAAAAGATTTAAGATTAAAGAACTACGACTACAGCTCGAAAGGTGCATATTTTGTAACCGTATGTTCGAAAAATAAAGAGCATATATTTTCAACAATTGATTATTCAGTGTTGGAAAAATATGAGATTTTATATTCGCAAATTGTAGGGGACGGCGCCCTCGACGTCCCGCAACCGAAGTTGACATCAATAGGAAGAATTGTTGAAAAATATTTGTTGTCGAGCGAATCAATATCAGGGGTAAGGATTGGCGAATATATAATTATGCCAAATCATATAC
>JBGVNP010000245.1:0-12623 GCA_045125655.1 Eubacteriales bacterium
CGTATGAGAATTTCTTGCTATAAGAGATTAATTCTCCAAATAGAATACCCGTATTTTCGGTCTTAACATACTTATAACCACTTGATATTCTTTGTCCAAGACCGTTATAGCCGAATGAATATGTTTGACTTGATTGCAATGTCGGAAGCGTAGCTCTTGAAGAGCCTCCCAAGACCCTGTATATAGTGCTTAACCTACCCTTATTCCATGTGTAATTATACCCGTCATATGACTCTATTCCGCCATTTGCATTGTACGTAATCGCTTTGCCGTTATATGATGTCAATCTGTCGGGATTGTCAGTGCTATATCCAAACGTTGTGGTAACACCGTTTTTAGTTACACTCTCAATATTTCCAATTCCATTATACGCGTATTCGATCGTTTTGTCAAGTATTTCCTCTTTGATAAGCTGACCGTATTCATCATAGGTATAGTACGTATCGTTGATTGATTTTATTCTGCCAAGCTCGTCATAATCATATCGTGTCGTATCTCCAACACTATCAGTTACCGAGTCAACTCTTGTTTTATCATATTCTATTTCCTTAGTAAACTCTTTGCCGCCGACTGTATATGCTTTTTCAGATATCCTCTTGTATGCATCAAATGAATTTACTGTTTTTGCCTTCTCTGTTCCATTAACCTTATAGCTATAGCGTTTTATTCTATTATCCGTGTTTGGTACGTATTCTATTGCAGAACCTACGGATTTTGAATTTGTAGTATCATAAGTGCAATTATTCGTTATAAGACGGCCCGAATCATCATATCCAAAGGTTTCTGTACATGTAACTGTTCCCAAGCTGTTCTTTGTTTGCTTTTGGGCGATCTGATTTTTATTATTATAGCTATATTCGTGTACATCCCCGGTTTTAAGATCATTCGTTTTTTCTAAAACAGCACATGAATTGGGTTCTTGCATAGGACAATTATCAGTTGGAATATAACTTGGATAAAAATCATACACGTTTTCCAACTGTCCGCCAATTTTGGTTAATCTGCCATATTTGTCAAAAATCTTGGTAACAATCTTCAGTGCAGATGTTTGATCGGGATAATAACTCTGCACCGTAGTGCTTTTTGTGTCTGAATCAAGTGTGAAAGTATGATGCTCAATACTTGCATTATTTTTAGATATGCTTTCAAGCTCACCCTTGTCGGTATAACTGAATTCAAATTCAATATTTCCGTTGCTTATAGAGCTTACTCTGCCATTGGAATAGCCTACGGTGTTTTCTCGCGTTGAATAATTCTCGCCAAATGCTCTGCCGAGAAAAGTGCTCATATCACCGTCATGGGTGTCCTCAATAACTGATTGCACTGCCCCGTTTTCATCAAGCACCTCTACCTTTGTTACTCCTCCCCAAATTGGGTCAATGTGGTATTCTGTGGTGCTTAATATATCGTTCGTATCAGGATCTACATCATCCACAGAAACACAGTTACTGTCATAACTGATATTACGCTTGTAAAGTCCCGAAACACTTTCACCCGTGAGAAGACCTTGCGAGTTTCTTTCGTATGACGTGACAACCCCATTTTGAATGGACTGAACTACATCAACCTTGTCATTTAATATCTCTCTGCCTACCTCAACATCGTTAATATAGCATATTTTGACAATGTTGGTACTTTGATTATTCTCGTCAATAATGAATCTTGTCAACAATTCGTTACCGTTAGAATATACTCTCACTCCCAAATCAAAATTGCTGATGCTTCTATACTCTCCGTTATAAAAGACCTTAAGATCCACAATATCCTTTATAATATTTGTACAGTTGCCACTGTACACCTCATAGTAAAGATTATATTTCTTTTTTCTGAGCTTATACTTCCAAACATCGGAAAACATAACATCTTCAAAGTCAATTTCTTCGCCGTATTGTCTATAAGCAAACTGCACGTCCTTAAAAGATATTTCATTCTCACCGTTACAAAGTACGTATTCGGACATGGTATCCAACGTTCCTTGGAAGGTTAATCTTAAATCGCGAAGGGAAACATTATTTGTTCCGCCGTTAACGTATACGGTTCCTCCGTTAGAATAAAACATAATAGAAAAATACTTCCACTGATCCACATAAAGCACTCCTATATCATATTCTTCCGTAATATTGGATTGATTGCCTATATTTATATTGTGATAAATACCGTCATCCGTATTCAGCTTTATCCAACCTGATAGTGTGTAGTAACCACTTTCTCCAGGATTAAAGCTCCATGTTTGAAAACTATCAGGAATATTCATGGTAATTCCGTCGCACCGTGTTTGCACACCTGTGGCTTCAAAATTGTCATAAGCTCTCGCCGCCTTGTAGAAGGTTACATTGCTCAAAACCTTACTTTTATGCTGATCACCACCAAATAGAACTTGACCGTCCTTTACCTCATAGGAGCACGTTGCTTTTCCGTCCAAAAATTGTGTTCTTGTTTCCACACCTTTATCATCAATCGTATCCACATAGCTGTAAGGCACCGTACCGTCGAGTATGCTGTATGGATATTTGTACAACACTTTATTGACTGGCTCATCCGTGTTTGTTCCGAATATATCAGTAACAGCAATTGTCCTGTTATCGATTAATTCTACTTTCTTTAAATATACAACTGTATTTTCATTTTCTTTTAATTTGACTGTATAGTTAAACCCGGATAAAGAAATTTCATATATATCGCCGCTATAATGATTGACCTCTTTAAGCATTCCATCATTATTATAGCAAAAATGAATTGTCACACCCCCATAGGATATTGATTCAAGATGACCAGATGCATATTCTAAAGTTATTTCTTTTGAATCTCCAAGCATTATAGAGGTCAATTGTTTAGCGCTATTGTAACTATAAGTCAAAGCGGCAGTGCCGCCATACTTATCGTATGTTGCAACAATCCTACACGATTCATCATACTTTTCTCTGCTAAAATCGGGATATTCTACTTCATAGTCATACAGAACAGAGCCGTATTCTACATTTACTCCGGGAAGAGGTTTAATTGTATGTTCTGTTCTTCTGAGTATTCTTTGCGATTCATCATCAAAAGTAAATGTATGGCTATAAATTTTATTTGTATTGGTAAACTCACCGTTTTTTTTCTGAATTTTTATCTGATCGTCATAAACGTCAGTTATTAATCTTTTTTGAAGATTCAATTTATATCCAGGTGCAATAAAAAATGGATTGGAACCATTTTCACTTTCTTCCTTGTATCTATTGTAGTTAAATACAAGAGAAAGATTAATGCTATGCTTAATGTCACCAATAGAAAGCAACGGCAGCTCGTGTATATAGTTAGCATAGGGCAGGTCTACTTTTATCTGACCTACATCGTATTTTTTTACATAAGACATATTTTTTACCTCCTTTTATTTTTTGTTTTCTTATGTTTTTGCACAAAAATCACTTCACATTGAGCGTTTGCGCGAATACTCAATGCTGCTTTGACACAATCATATAACCACCTCCCTTTCAAGAGAAGATTATATATCGTCAAACCGTGCCAAACCGTGCCAAAGCATGCCAAACCATGCCATTTTTTATTATTTTTTATAAAAAACAAGTAGATAGCCAACACCTTTCTCATTGTTGCTTTTAAGATTCATAACATCATATCTACTCGCATATATTTTACAAAAAACAAAGGCGGGGACAAGGATGACAAGACTTAAAAAATATATCACAAACGGTGTGCTGATGACGAGCGTTGCGCTCGCTCTGCGCGGACTTGCCGTAGCGTTCAATGCTTACATATCACAAAAAATAGGCGCGGAGGCGCTCGGACTATACACACTGCTCGGCAGTGTTTATTCCTTTGCGCTTACGCTCGCCCTTTCGGGAATAAATCTCACCACCACGCGCCTTGTTTCTGACGCGCTCGGTGAAAAAAATGACGAAAAAATCCGCATTTCGATGAAAAAATGCATCGCATATTCCCTTTTCTTCGGCACTCTCTCGTGCGCTCTTATCCTACTTCTCGCCGAGCCGTTGGCTCTGCACGCGCTCAAGGACGCGCGCCTCATAAAACCCCTACGACTCTGCGGTGCGACCCTGCCCCTTATTGCTCTAACATCCTGTCTCAACGGATATTTCACCGCCGTTCGCCGCGTTTACAAAAATGCCGTTACACAGATAAGCGAGCAGCTTGCTCGCATTCTCTTTTGTGCCGCTCTCCTCAACATCGCTTTTGGAAACGATATGGAAAGCCGTTGCATCTGCTTGGTTCTTGGCGGAGCGCTCTCTGAGATGCTATCCTTTGCAATTTCGCTCTTATTCTACGTTTTCGATAAGCATAAAATCGACTCCGATAAGCGCGGCGAGGTCAAGGAAGGAGCAATCACGAAAAAAATGCTCTCCATCGCGCTCCCCCTTGCATTTTCAACGTATTTTCGCTCCGCGCTCCTTACTCTCGAGCATATTCTCATCCCTCTCGGCATCGAAAAAAGCGGCAAAAATCGCGCGCAATCGCTCATTGCATACGGCACTCTGCAAAGCATGGCAATGCCACTCGTTCTCTTCCCATCCGCGATCATTCACTCCTTTTCGGGACTCCTTGTTCCCGAACTTGCCGAGTTAAAAATCCAAGATAATCGGCGTGAGATAAAATACGTCGCCGAGCGCGTCTGCCACCTCGCGCTTGCCTTCGCCGTTGGAGTTTCGGGCATCATGATATACTTTGCCGATGCTCTCGGCACGGGCATCTACGGCTCTGCGGATGCAGGAAAATACATCAAAATCGTTGCACACATCATTCCGATAATGTACCTCGACACCACCGTTGACAATATGCTAAAAGGACTCGGCGAGCATCTTTATACTATGGCTATCAACATAACGGACACCCTCTGCTCACTCATAATGGTGTGGATCCTCATACCTAAAATGGGAATTTACGGCTACATAACCCTTATTATTGTCAGTGAAATATTCAATTCCGGCGCAAGCATATACAAGCTCGTCAAGGTTTCGGGTATGAAATTCAAAATCATAAAATGGTTTGCACTGCCCGTTATTTCGGTAGTTGCAGCAACTACTTTTGCAGGATGGATTTGCTCCGCTTTAAAAATCCCCTCACTTTTTGCCATAGTAATTTCGGCATTGATTTATTTTATTCTTTTATACCTTTTGGGTGCTGTAAATAAGGAAGAGTGGAATTGGATAAAATCCTTTTTTAAAGCCGATAGCACTAATACATAAATTTCCCTCAAAAATTGAAAAAGCTTCATTTTCATTGATTTATTTGTTAATATTGCACAACACAACCCCATAACAAGGGTATATATAGAGGTATAAAATTAACAAATTTTGTTGACTTTTTTATGAACATTGCTATTGACATAATTGGAAAACATAGGTATAATAATTTTGTTGATATTAATATTATTATATATTAACAAAATAAAAAATCAAAAGGAGAAAAAACTATGAAGAAAACAAGAATTTTATTCAGTTTGCTTCTCATCCTCACACTCACTCTTTCCGTAGCACTCACATCGTGCTTTGGCGGAACTGGCGGTGGCGGCGGTAACGGCGGCGAAATAATTCCCGCAGAAAAATATGCCGTAACCTTCGTTAACGGAGCAGAGGACGCAACAGGTGAAGCTCCTGCTTCCCTTGAAATTGAGGAAGGCGCAGACCTTACTCTCCCCGCAAATCCCTTTACACGTGAGGGATACAAATTTACAGGTTGGAGATACGGTGCAAACGTATATACAGCAGGCGCTACATTTAAGATGCCCGCAGTAGACGTTACCTTCACAGCCGTATGGGAAGAAGTCATTGTTGACGTTCCCACACTTTCAGAGCTTGACGGCAAATTCTACGATGCATCTAATTGGGAATACATGACCAATAACAACGGCGCATCCAACGACGGCGGTAATATCCCCTATTCAATGGCTGACGGCTCAATCAAATTCCACAATGCTAACCAGGCAATCCTTATGGGTGACCAGACAAATGGTACTTACTCATTTATGCTCAAGGCAACAAATGATTTTAGCATCTGGTTCAACTCTTCAACAAAGGATAATGCAAATAACTCAAGCTACCGTCTTAACTATGCATACGGCGAGCTTAGAATCGCTCTTTCATCCGCTCCCGAACAGTCCGCAGCAGTAGTTGGCGGCGATCTTTATAAGAAGGGCGAATGGAACAGATTTGATATCGTATTCTCCACAACTGACGGAGTTTGCGAAATTAAACTTTACGTCAACGGTGAGCGCGCTCCCCTTGCTGCAGGCAACAACACAACACCCCATATTAAGGTTGAAAACAACGTACTTACACATACACAGCCCGCAATGTTCTCAACGGGTGAATACATGGTAGTCAAGGTTTGGGAAGCACATAATTTCGTTCAACTCAAGCCCGTAGCTAAGGCGGACGAAAAGGATCTTCCCATCATTGCTTGTATCGGCGCTTCCATTACAGAGGGCGCAGGCGCAGGGCACTTCTACAACGAAAGCTATCCTGCACAGCTCCAAAATGCTCTTGGCGGACTTTACAACGTCGTAAACTTCGGCAACAGTGGCAAGACAGTTCGCACAGACCTTGGTGATGACGTTGCTTGGCTCAAGCAAAATCAGTTCAAGGGTGTTCAGGCAATCGTTCCCGATATCGCTATTCTCAATATCGGTACCAACGACTCCAAGACAAGCAATGATCCTCTTTCTACATATGAAAGCTTCAATGAGGCATACGAATACCTCATTGATCAGCTTCTTGCTATAAATCCCGATATGCAGATCATCATCTGCACAGTTCCCTACGCTTACAGCGACATTTGGGGAATCAACAACGATAATATCGCTAATATCATCGCTCCCGTACAGAGAGATCTCGCAGAGGCACGCGGTTTTGAACTTATCGACCTTTACGAATACTCACAGGGCAAGTCCCACCTCTTCCCCGACGGCGTTCACCCCAACACAAAGGGCTATGAAATGTTCGTTAAGATTATCAAGAAGGCACTTCTTGAGGGCGATGAGGCACTTACAGAGGAATTTATCGCTTCTATCAACGAAGAATACGGCGCTAAGGTTCCCAATGCTTACGCAACTGTGGACTCCGTTGTTATTGATAATATGACTCTTACTATCACAGGTAAGACAAATGATGAAGGACTTAAGCTCTATGTTGGTCAGGAGCCCACTGACGATACAGTATACAACTCATACACAGACCTTGTGTTCGGTGAAGAGGAAGCATTCAGTGTAAGCTTTGACCTCAAAACAATGCCTATCGGCGGTTGGTATAACGTAAGACTTTACTTCACAGACGGTAACTATCATACAATCTCTCTCAACGATGCGAAGAACGGAAGCGGAGAAGCTCTTGCTCTTTGGTCTTGGGTAATCCTTGAAAACACTCAGGTTCAGATCTGCTCTTGGAACGAGGGTGAAATTCCCACACTCAGCTTTAAGGTTGAAGAATATGTTAAACCCTCTTTTGAAGCAACTATCACGGGCGGTTCAATTGAGGAAAAAGACGGACAAATCCTCCTTACTGTTACAGGTACTACCAATGACACTTCGTTGATTCTCCTTGTAGGTGTTTCCGATGACCCCTCCATATACGGTCACGAGGTAACGGTTGCTGATGGCAACTTTACTGCTACCTTGGATCTTTCCTCTCTTGAAGCAGGACTTGGATGGTACAACGTAAGAATCGTCATGAGTGACGGTAATATGATTCCCGTTCCCTACAACAAGCTTGGAGTTAACGTAGAAGATACCTTCTACTCCGCTAATAAGAAGGTTGTTATTAAAAACTGGAGCGCAGGCGATAAGCTTACAAGCCTTTTAGTTGAAAACTATGACTCCTCTTACACACTTACAGCTACTGAGGTTAAGTTTGAAAACGGTAAGCTCGTATTCAGTGGCACAACAACAAACGTAAGAACACTTACAGCTTACCTCTACAATACAGCCGAAGCTATTATGGATTATAAGGCAGACGCAGTTCTTGCAGAGGATGGCTCCTTCACAGTCGAAATCGCTCTCGATCAGCTCACAATGGCTGCAGGTAACTGGTATTACCTCTGGACATCCGTTAACGGCGGTGATCTCACAAAGGTTGTATATCAGGATTACGATGCAAGCGAATACTACGGATATGGATATCGCACATACAAGTGGGAATATTGGGAAGGTATCGCAGTAAATTACTCCAACTTTGAATACAGCTTGACCGAAACTTCCATTACAGAGGTTGACGGCAAGGCTACTCTCACTATTGCAGGTCTTATGAAGGACTCAACAATAGCAGCTGATACAATCACTCTCAAGCTTGACAAAACTAAAGGCACTAAAGAAGTTATCGATCTTGAAAACCTCGAAACAGAGGCAGGCAAGTTCAGATTTGTTTATGACATTTCCGGTCTTATCAACTCCGCTGTAACAACACAGTACAGTGAAGAAGCATATTTCATTCGTCTTTATGTTGGCGGTGCAAAGAAGGCAGACGTCAACTCCAGATGGATGGCTAACGAGCTCTTCGAAAAGATTGAAATCGGTGAAGGCGTTTACTACTTCATGAAGAATGGTGCAAGCTCTTGGAACACTCTCGGTCTTGTAAGACTTGATGCAGAGGTTGAAACCTTTGATTACTTCCTTCAGGGTGGACAGGTTTCTATGTCCAATATGCCCTTCTCTCTCACAGCAGAGGGTGAAACCGCTTACCTCAAGTTTGACGGCTTGTTCGGTGCAAGCAACAAGGTTGAAAGAACAATCGAGCTTATCCTCACAACAGAAGACCCCTCCGATACTCCTGCATCTCTTGATGCTTCCATGATAGTTTACACAGCTGCTAACAAATATGAAGGCGACAGCAATCAGGCGTTCTCATTCAAGATTGACGTAAAGGAAATCGGTAAGCAGAGTGGTTGGATGCGTTTCGTTCTCAAGGTAACTGAGGGAGACAAGGTTGCTTACTATACAATCAAACCCTCCGTTCCCGCGCATACAGGTGACTGGAATGCAATTGGTGAATCCGTTACTATCGATGGAATTAAATATGAGCTTGCAATTTGCTGGAGCTCACTCTTCATTCAAACACCTTAATTTGACTGACAATAGGGGTATATAATGAAAACAGTAATCAAAAGCACTTTATTTGTTTTGATCCTGTCAATGGTACTTTCGCTCTTTAGCTGCAACGCTTTTGAGCATGCGTTCCTTGGCGGAGATCCATATGCATTTTCCGATATAGTTCTGACTCAAACGGGCATCAAGGAATATCGCATTGATTTTACCGCTAACTGCGGCAGAGAAAACGTTGATATTTACATCACGGAGGGATTCAGACTCCCCGCATCCGTAAAGCCCGTTGAGGTTGAAAAAACCATAGAGGGCGGAAATGCTCATTTCAGCTTTACCAAGGAATTCAATCTTGGTGAGGACTACTATCTCTGGATAGTAAACGGTGAAAAACAGGCAAAGACCTCCATCACCATTCCAAGCATGTTCCCTTCTATCTCAACACATGATGACGGTAGTGCAACGTTTGAATTTAAATATACCTACGGTACGCCTTGGGGTTCGTTCTGCGACCCCAACGGCAAAGCCGTTTACAAGAGCTCATCTCCCGTTTTTGACGAGAATGCAGTTCTTATTCAAAGTGGAATTGAAATAACGGTTGAAACCTGTCATATTCCCGCAGAGCACGTTGATGAAAACTGCTATTATTTTGCAGTATCCACGGCTAAGGAGGGTGCTGTAAAGAATATCTCCAGCCCCGTGCTCATCTTAGACTCACTCAAATCACAGATTACAGGCGCGTCTGCCACAGTAACTAACGATCTTTTCTTCCAGCTTCAGCTTAACATTCCCGAAAGTTCTCCCATCGCTTCAAGCGTAGAGGAAAATCTTGAGCTTTTGGTTAAGACTGACATCGCAGACGAGGTCTACGTTTCAGATTGTGTATACGAAAACGGTGTGGCTACTATGACGATCGATATGAACAATCTTCTCTTCGACGGTCTTTGGTATGACGTTCTCATCGCTTGGAACGGCACAATCGTTATGGATGTTCCCAAATATATGGGCGACAAAGCAGTTGACGTAAACTCCACTGTTAAGAAGGACGGTATCGTTTACGGTATCGCAAGCTGGAAGCCAGATGGTGCTCCCGATTCAATGGAAATGCTTAAAATTTACTTTGAAGAGGACACAACAAGATATGCAGATGAAATTTGCACATACCTTGTAACCTTCAGCAACGATCTTTTGGGTCTTGCTCCCACACTTCACGTTAATGCAAAATTTAGAAGCACTGTCACAACCATTCCTACCCTTGCAATCACCGGCGGTGATGAAACAATTCTTGCTTCTGCAAACGGTAAGCTCAACGATGACGGATCATATAGCTTTGATCTCGTGGTATCTTCTGCATTGGAAACACCCGACAAGTGGTACGATCTTCGTTTCTTCATAGGTGACGTTCCCTATGAAATGCTTAAGGACTCTTGCATTACTTATGAGAATTTCTCAACAAAGTACGAAAATAAGCTTTTGTCAAAAACCTATGAATTCAAGGAATGGAACGGATTTTTGAAGCTTATGTATCTTGACATTACTACAGAGCAATAATTTATTAAGAGGTAACAAATGGAAAAATTTTTAATTGTATTAGCTATATTTTTGGGCGTTGTCCTCGCAGCTGCAGGAACTCTCTTCTATATAGGTAATAACTACGTATCAAATCAAAATGCGGATGCAATTCCCAATCACGTTGAGCTTACGCCCAACGCATTTAATACTGTTACAGCAGTTGGACGCGGTCTTTACGACGAAAACGGCGACCGCTTTGAAATAAAGGGTATCAACTTTGGTAACCTCTTTATCGCAGAGGGCTGGATGACAGTAAACTCACTCGGTGCAAAATACAACAAGAATGGTACATTTGTAAAGGTAAACGAGCAGGGTATCGTTGAAGAATACGAAGAGATCTATCAGGAAGAGATGGATGCAGTTCTTGCTGAAAGAATTGCAAAGGGTGACTTCACAGAAGAACAACTTAAGGAGCTTAACGATGCTTATTTCCATGCTTACTGCACAGAAGCTGACTTTAAGCTCATCAAGGACACAGGTCTTAACACGATTCGTTTGCCCATGTACTTCCGTAACTTTATGGAAGGTCCTGACGAGGCACTCACAATGCGCGCAGATGCATTTGAAAAGCTTGACTATTTCCTTGAGCTTGCTAAAAAGTATGGTCTTAAGGTAATAGTTGATATGCACGGTGTTGTTGGCGGTCAGTCAGGATTTGAGCACTGCGGTACACGCGATATGGATTTCTGGGAAAACGAAACCTACATCAACTCCATGTGTGAGCTTTGGAAAAACATCGCACTCCACTACGTTAACGACCGTCCCGACCTCGCTTCCACAATCCTCGCCTACGACCTTGTAAACGAGCCCACCAAGAGAACCGAGATCGGCACAGGAGAGCTTCAGTGGAGAGTAATGGACAGAATGTATGAAGCTATCCGTGAGGTAGATAAGCATCACGTTATCTCTATTGAGGGCGTTTGGTATCCCAATTCCCTTCCCGCTCCCGAAAAATACGGTTGGGAAAACGTGCTTTATCAGTACCACTTCTACAACTGGAATCACGATAAGGGCGTTACAAACGAAATGTTCTACAGCACGATGTTCTCCCTTTACGCAATGTCCGACTATAACGTTCCCAAGTTAGTTGGCGAATTTAACTTCTTCGGCAACAAGGACGCTTGGAGCAAGTATCTCGTTCAGTATGACGAGCTCGGTTGGGGTTGGACAATCTGGAGCTACAAGATCGCTACTCCCGGTTGGTGGGATAGCTCTTGGGGTCTTGTTGTAAACAAGATGAACATCCAAAATCCTGCTGGCACTCCCATCAAGGATTACAAGCTCAAGCTCGACCTTCGCACTGCTTCCTATGAAGAAATCTTGGCAGTTTGGTCAGCTGAACACACTCAGTATGACGGTCAAGAGGGCGCATATAAACTCTACCGCGACGGTATGCTTTACGGTGTTCTTAAGGATTATTTCGGCGAGGAATTCGTTGTAGATAAGACTGAAATCGAAAGATAATACATAAACTAAATTAGCCCCCGACAAATGTCGGGGGATTTCGTTTGTGAGTTGACGGATTATAAATTGGGATTTAGCGCGCACTATGTTCGCAGTAACCCACTGATTGTTTTACACCGCTTTTTCAAAAGCGGTCGCCCGCGCGGCGTGAGCGCAAAAAACGGCCCTTTCTTTTGTTAGCTTTTCTTTGGGCCTCTTTTTCCAAAGAAAAGCGGCTAAAAAGTCTTGGTATTTAAAGATAGTTTGTCTTTTGTAACGCTTTTTTCTTTGGCAAAATAGCCACAAAGAAAAAAGCTTGGCAAAAAAGAAATGGCGTATCGCCTACGCGGCGGGCGGTTACTTTTTTGAGAAAAAGTAACCAAAAAACTTTTTTAATCGTTTGGTTTGTGCTAACAACGTGCGCGATAAATCAAAATTCAAAAAACAAACGGAGGCACGGAATGATATACATATTCTTGGCGAACGGATTTGAAGAAATAGAAGCGCTCTTCCCTCTCGATCTTTTAAGACGTGCGGGACTTGACGTCACCACCGTCGCAATCGGCGA
>JBGVNP010000246.1:0-9601 GCA_045125655.1 Eubacteriales bacterium
TTAAGAGTACCCGTTACGTAAATTTTAACGTTTAACATTTTTTCTCCTTGTTACAAGGTTGTTTTTTCAAATTTTGGTTTATAGGTTAGTATAAAAAGTTAGTTTATAAAAATAATGTCGCTTTTTGAAAAAAGCTCCGCAAAAACTTTTTTATAGAGCTTCGCGCAATAGCCATATAGTTTGTGCTGATTTGGCAAGATTTCGCGCAAATCGTGTTGTAATGACTTTGCATTACAACACATAACGTTTTTCTCGCCATTTTAACAGGCGGCTCGAAAAACTGCAATTTGCTACTTTAACTAACTGTTTCTTTGTTAGCACAGACTTTGAACTGTGGCACATAGTAAGTAAATTTTAGAAAATTACTCCGTAGGAGTGATTTTCGTAGTTTTGAAAGTACAATGCCGACCGTCGTACTTGTACGTAAGGGCGGTGTTGGAGTTTCTAAACCGATAATTCGTTTGCGAATTATCGAAAATTTACGTAAAGTCTGCAGAAGCCAACCGATTAAGTTTTTCGGGGTGTGGGGCGGCTTTTCAAAAAAGCCCCACATCTTTTTACAACTAACTCCGCGACAAATCAAAATTTAAATAAATTGCGGCATATATTTTATTATTAATTATTGATTTTTTATGTGAGGTGTGATAAAATATTATGGACAATTATTTAAAAGGAGCGGCGGCTTTGAAGGATAAGTATATTTCAAAACGAAAAAGATTCTGGGCAGAGATAGACATGAATGCTGCCGAGAGTAATTTCAAATTAATCAAGAGTAAATTGAAAGAGAATACCAAGCTTTGCTGTGTCGTGAAGGCGAATGCATACGGTCACGGCGCTGTATATCTTTCAAAGCTTTATGAAAAGCTTGGCGCGGACTTTTTTGCCGTTTCCAATATTGAAGAAGCTATGCAGCTCCGCAATAACGGTATAAAAGCGCCCATTCTCATTTTGGGCTACACGCCCACGTCCTGCGCGTCAATTCTTGCGGAAAACAATATCTCACAGAGTGTGTTTTCCTATTCCTATGCAAGGGAGCTTTCAAAATGTGCGGCAGCAGAGGGAGTGAGCGTAAAGATACATATCAAGCTCGATTCGGGAATGGGTAGAATCGGCTTTGACTGTATTCACAAAAATGATGATATGCTTGAATCCATCGTTGACGTTTGCAATATGCAAGGATTTGAAAACGAGGGAATTTTCACCCATTTTGCCGTTGCCGATGAGGGAGAGGACGGCGCTAAATTTACTAAAATTCAGTTTGATAGATTTAATGATACTGTTCTTGAGCTTGAAAAGCGCGGTATCAGCTTTGAAATAAAGCACTGTGCAAACAGTGCCACTACCTTTGAATATCCCGAATATCATCTTGATATGGTGCGCGTGGGAGTTGTCCTTTACGGTCTTGCACCATCGGGCAAGGTGCGCGGATGCGAGGGTCTTATCCCTGTTATGAGCTTGAAATCAGTCATTTCGATGATAAAAGAGATAGAGTGCGGCGATACGGTAAGCTACGGCTGTACATTTGTGGCTGAAAAGAGAACCAAGATAGCAACCGCTCCCGTAGGTTATGCCGACGGTTTCTGGCGCTCCAATGCTCAAAACGGCACGCAGATGCTTATTCGCGGTCAAAGAGTGAATATCGTGGGCAGGGTTTGTATGGACCAGGTAATGCTCGACGTTACGGATATAAAGGGCGTGAGAGAAGGGGATTATATCACCCTCATCGGCGCAGACAAGAGCGAATGCATAACTGCAGACGAGCTTGCTAAAAACAACGGCACTATAGGATATGAGATGATCTGCTCGATCGGTGAGCGCGTGCCGAGATTTTATATCAAGGATCACGATATAGTCTTTGTTAAGGACAATATCGTTTCTTATGAGATAAGTGAATAGCTTATGAGCAAGCAGAATGCAAAAATATATTCATCCCTAATGGATATGATTGCCATTTCGATGGCGGTGGGGCAAGGTATAAGGGTGATATTGGGTTCATTAATTGCTTTTGCAGAGCCAAAATTGACCGCGATTTGTGACCCCTCCTTTATTGATATGCTATTTAAGGCGGCGGAATGCCTTGTGTATTTTCTCGGCTTGGTTGTTCCAATGAATATATTCATAAAAATGAATAAAAATGCAGAAAAAGAGATATATGAGCCGGTAAAAACTGAAAAAGTGACTGTTATAAGGTCACTTGTTTCGATAGGATTTTTCCTCGGATTGATAATTTTATCGTCATTTATTAACAGTTTTTTAGTAGGATCACTTGGAAATTACAACGATTTCAGTTCAAATGTGCTTTGGGCGGCGGAGCTTGACCATGCGTATCAAATCATTTTCTATATTGCTCTGCGAGTAATTCTTCCTGCCTTTCTTGAGGAGTATTTCTTCAGAGGAATGGTATGTAAAAGCTTGAGCGTTTACGGTAAAGGAACGGCTATTTTGGCGAGCGCGGCTCTTTTTTCTATGATGCACGCGGATTTTTCGCAGATGCTTTATAGCTTTGTTGCGGGCGTGTTGCTTGGATTTTTGTATCTCGAAAGCGAAAATATCGCGTATCCGATACTTTTGCACTTAATAAACAACGGCATATTCGCGGCGGGCAATGTGATACGCGCACAGCTCGGCTCTGCCGTTTATGACGGTTATATGCTTTATGCGATGGCGGCAATATCGCTTGTTTTTTTGATATGTGCTGCGGTATTTATCGTTATAACAATAAAAAAAGGAGAGCTTATAGATAAGCTTGTATTAAAGCCCGATGAAAACGGTGATCCCGTTTCTCCTCTCAGTGCTCGTGAACGAGTGAGCGGATTTTTCTCAAGGGGAGTGGTGCTTTATCTGTCGTATGCGATATTTCGCGCGATCTATCTTATCTATCTTGGTATGTGATGACACAAAAGGAATTTATGCAGATAGCGCTTGAAAATGCGAGGCGCGCATTAAAGGCGGGGGACGTTCCCGTTGGCGCGGTTATCGTGAAGGATGGCGAAATAATTGCCGAGGCATACAACGAGAGGGAAGCGGATAACAATGCTCTTGCTCACGCCGAGGTACTTGCGATTGAGCGCGCTTGTAAAAAGCTTGGCAGATGGCGTCTTTCGGACTGTGAGATGTACGTCACGCTTGAGCCCTGCCCAATGTGTGCAGGTGCAATACTTAACGCGCGTATTGGGTGCGTTTATTTTGCTCTTAAGGATGCAAATGCAGGTGCGCTTGGCAGCGTTCTCAATCTCAATTCATACCCCTTGCTCCACAAAGTGAGGGCAGAGCTTATTGAATGTGGCGAAGAGAGCCGCGAGCTGCTATCAAGCTTTTTTAAATCTAAAAGATGAGAAAAAAAATAGAACGGTCTGCATCAAGAAAGCAGACCGTTTTATTTTTGTTTGTTTAATTAAAGTGTTTCGAGATAGTTAACAACGTCACGGATTGTAACGAACTGACCGATATTCTCGTCATCGATTTCGATATCGAACTTATCTTCGCAGATCATAACAAGGTCAGCAAGCTCGATAGAGTTGATGCCGAGGTCATTAGCGAGCTCAGCGTCAAGAGTGATAAGGCTTTCTTCAACCTGAAGTTCATCGATAAGAATCTGTTTTACTTTTTCAAACATGGTAATCTCCTTAAAGTGTGTAATAGTCAAATTAATATGTAGCTTGGTATAAATATGCAAACGATATGCATTTTCAAGCCCAAGCATAGACATTATACATACTTTTTTCTTGTTTGTCAACAACTAATTTCAATTTTTTTGCGGAGTGGATAAATGAACGCGTTCAAAAATAGGTTTTTTATACCGATTTCCTTGATTTTCTTAGGGTTTTTGGCATTTGGACTAAATAAAATTGCCGTTGAAATATTTTTAATATTTGCAATTTTTCTTTTGGTTTTTCGCCTTTGTGTATCTAAAATCGGTTTTAAAAGCAGAAAATTGAATACCGTTTTAATGCTTTTTCTTGCGGCTTCACTGCTCGGCACTTTGATATCGGGGGTGTTTGTCTTCAAGAATGAAAAGCTTGTTGAAAAATATACGGGTGAGCACGTTATATCGGGCTACGTTGCCGAGCTGAGCGCGAGCTATCCCCATATGAGTGAATGTGTGGTGCAGATAGAAAGCGTTGACGGTGAGGATGCTTTATTCCGTGCAGTGCTTGTTACGGAGTTTCCGTCGGATCTCTCGCTTGGGGACTTTTTTGAATGTGAGGTAAAGCTTTCACCGCTTGCAGAAAACACGGAGCTTGACTACCTTAAAAATCAAAATCCGCACGATTATCCTCTACTTTGTGTGGTAAGTGACGAATCTGAAATGAATATGAGGCAGAGCGAATTCAGAATTTCCTTGATGCTCGCTTCTCTTAATGCACAGCTTTCATCAAAGCTCAAAGCAGTTCTTTCTCCAAGAGAGGGAGCGCTTGCAAGCGCGCTGCTTCTTGGCAACAGGCATCTGCTTGAGGACAGTGTGCTTCGCGATTTCAAGCGTGCGGGCGTTTATCATATGCTTGCGCTCAGTGGACTCCACGTTGCAATACTTATAGGAATGCTGGAGCGTATTCTCAAGCGACTGCTTGTGGTTAGAAAAAAGAGAATAGTTATCCTTATCGCAATTTCATTGTTCTATATCGCACTGACGGGCTTTCAGCTTTCGGCGTGTCGCTCAATGCTGATGCTATGGGTGTTATATCTTTCCTACGTATTAAGATTGAGGAGGGATTCACTCACCTCACTTTTTGTTGCAGTATGTGTTATTGGAGTGATTTCCCCCTCTGCAATATGTGACCTTGGTCTGCAGCTTTCATTTTTATCGACCTTTGGTATGATAGCTGCATCAATGATAAGAAAAAAGCTCGCGTTTTTCAGACGGCACATTTTCGGTCGAGGAATATCTGTAAAAATCAAAGAATGGGCGCGAGAGCTTGTGTTTTTGTGCCTTTGCTCACTTTGTGTGTTCGTTGTGACATTGCCCCTGCTTGAAAAATATTTTGACGAGGTGTCACTTGCAACCTTCTTCAGCAATCTTTTTATGGGAGCTGTGTGCGAGGTGTTTATGATTATATCGATTTTGGCACTTCTGACATCGGGCTTTTTGATTTTAGGTGCTATTGCGGGCGGAGTGGCATCTGTAATAGGTGCAACGATGCTCGGATTAGTGGAGAAAATCTCAAACGTAAAGGGCGTTATGCTTTCGCTTGAATATCCCTTTATCGAATATCTTATTTGGGGAGTTTTTCTGTTTTCGCTCATTCTATTTGGTATTAGACTCAGGCGCAAATGGCTTATAGCTTTGCCGAGTGCCGTTTTCGGTGTGCTTTTATGTGCTTGTGTGATCATATACGGAGCTTGGCGCTCGGATTTTGTGAGAGCGGAATTTGTTTTAGGGGACGCGCTCGTTTTATCCTCGGCAAGCGAGGTGTACATATGCGATGCATCCGAGGGCAGATACGGTAGCTTTTACGATGCCGTAAATATTGCCAAGCAAAATTGTCTTACAGAGATAGACGGAGTAGTGCTTACACATTATCACAGCTATCATTCCATCTCGCTTTCGCGTCTTGCAAACGAGTTTAAATTATACAGGGTATATCTTCCAAAGCCGCAGAATATAAAGGAAACACGGAATTTTGAGGAAATTTACTCCTCGCTTTCTAAAAAGGGAGTTGAGGTTTACGTCTTTGATGCTTCAATGCCTCTTGAATTGCTTGGTGGAGAGATTTGCATTACTCCAAGATCATACTCAAGTTATTCGCATCCGAGCGTTGCAGTGAGCTATGCCTATGGGGATCGAAGGATCTCACTTTTGGAAAGACCTTATTTTGATACGTATCTTGAAAAGGATGCCAATTTCAAAAAGCTTTTGGATGATAGCGACGTTGTTATTTTCGGCTCGGACGGTCGCGCTCCCGAAAAGGAATTTGATCTGTTTTATAGACTTAAAAAGGGTGCAGAGGTGGTGTTTTGCGATTCTGCCGACCTTCTTTTATCCGACGCCGAGGCATACCTTTCGGATTTTTCGGTGTATACCGATGCAAGTTATAAAAAATATGACTTAAAATGAGAAAAAAACTGAAAATTCTCTTGAAAAATGGAAATTGTTGTGATAAAATATATTTAATAATATTATTACAGTTTGGAGACGTGCTATGAAAAACAATAAAACGGTAAATATACTTACTTGGGTGGCTTCTGTTGTTGCACTTGTGCTTGCAATACTTTGTGCCATCTTTGCACTCAATTCAGAGGAGCTTTTCACACAGATAATCCTTTTCTTCGTTGCGGCGCTCTTCGTCGTTCTTGCGGGAATGGTGGGCTATCTTGCATACGTTGATACGTTTAAGGTTATCCCCGGCAAAAAAGCCGAAGCTCGTGCGCTCAACTATTTCCTTAACTATAACGGAAAGAAGAGGGGCATTGCCGTTGAGGAGCTTACATTTGAGATTATCGACAAGCAGATGAATAATTTTATCATCGACGCTTGGGGAACTCCCGTAGCGCTTTGGAAGAACAGTGTGTTCTCTGCGGATTCCGAGGTTTTCGGCAAAGAGGGCGTTTTCAAGATTCTCTTGGCTTACAAGATGCTCTCCGACCTTCAGATACACCACTCCAAGAAGGCATGGAAGATGTTCTATGAGCTTCCCGATATGGATTTTTCGGATCTTCAGGAATGTCTTGTGAGAAATGGCGATGATGAGCTTGCACGCGCACTTAATATGTATCGCCTTTCAGGTGAATCATCAGTTGCCGAGGCGGCTGCATTCCTTGATGAAAATGCAAATTACATCCAGCGCAGAATGCTTAATTACGTTACAAGAAAAATTGAGCTTTTTAATATGTAATATGATAAAAACAAGTCCCGACGGCACACCGTCGGGACTCTTTTTTTGTGTATTAGATTTTCTTTAATTTAGCATAGGTTGCCATGAGCTTTTTAGTGCCGACCTTATCGAAAACTACCTCGTATAGCCAGTCTGCGCCCATGCGCTTTACGCTTATCACGTCGCCTTCACCGAATGTCGCGTGGAACACACGATCACCTGCGGAAAGCACTTCCTTTGCGCCCGTGGGTGTTGGCTTTTTGGGAGCTGCATTGATGGTGAGCGTATCGTAAGAGGGACGTGCATTGAAGCTCGTATCGTTATAGGAGCTTATCGGACGCTTTGAGTTATCATAGGGTGATTTTTCTTTTGCTATGAGATTTTCAGGGATCTCCTTTAAGAAGCGCGATTCGGGGTTGAACTGCGTTCTTCCGTAGAGCATTCTCTGATTGGTGTGAACGATGAAAAGCTCTTTCTTGGCTCTCGTTATTGCAACGTAGCAAAGGCGGCGCTCCTCCTCGACCTCGGCGCTTGTAGCCGTGATTGCCTGAACGGAGGGGAAGAGTCCTTCCTCCATTCCGGGAAGAAATACGTAAGGAAATTCAAGTCCCTTTGCGCTATGCGCGGTCATAAGCACGACGGCATCTGCGCTCTCGTCATAGCGGTCAACGTCGGCAACAAGACTCGTTTCCTCCATAAAGCCCTCAAGCACGCTTTGATATGAGCCGTCGTCCACGTATTTATTTTCGTATTCGATAGCTCCCGTCAAAAATTCCTCAAGGTTTTCAAGGCGGTCGCGCTCGACCTCACCCGCATTTATGAGCATTTGTCGATAACCCGACTTGTCCATAACTTGATTGATGAGGGTTTCAAGAGATACCTCTTTGACAAGGGACGTGAGATAATTTATAAGATTTGCAAATTCAAGGAGCTTTTCCGCGCTCTTGCCGAGTGCGGTATATTTATCGGCATTTTCGATAACCTTGAACATGGAGCATCCTTGCTCGTATGCGATGGCGCGAACGCCGTCAATGGTCTTATCGCCTATTTTTCGCTTTGGCTCGTTGATGATACGGACAAGGCGCTCGTCATCGTTATGATTCTGAATGAGCTGCAAATAAGCAACCATATCCTTGATTTCCTTGCGGTCTGCAAAGCGAACACCGCCGATGATGCGATAGGGAATACCGCTCTTCGCAAAGGTGCGCTCGATGGTGCTTGACTGCGCGTTATTGCGGTAGAGGAGTGCGAAATCGCGATACTCCTTGCCCTCGCTGACCATTTTTTGTATCTTGTCGGCTATGTAGCGCGCTTCTTCATTGTGGTCGAATACCTTTTTGAGATGTATCTTTTCGCCCTCGCCCGCATCCGTCCAAAGAGTTTTACCCTTTCTGCCCGTATTGTGCTTGATAACGGCATTTGCCGCGTCGAGAATGTTTTGAGTCGAACGGTAATTCTGCTCAAGTCGGATGACCTTTGCAGAGGGGAATGTCTTGTCGAAATTGAGTATGTTTTCTATTGTCGCGCCGCGGAATTTATATATACTCTGATCGTCATCGCCAACTACCATTATATTGCCGTATCCGCCCGAAAGGAGTGCGGTGAGTGCAAACTGTGCTTCGTTGGTGTCCTGATACTCGTCAACACAGACGTAACGGAAGCGATTTTGATAGTACTCGCGCACGTCGGCAAAATTGCGCAGAAGTATGACGGTCTGCATAATTATATCGTCAAAATCAAGCGCGTTCGAGGTGCGGAGCTTGTTTTGGTAGGCATTATAAATTTTTGCTATCTGTCTTAAGCGGTAATCGTTGCCCGCCTCAAGCAAGAATGCGTCGGGAGTGATCATTCTGTCCTTTGCGCGTGAGATCATATACTGAACGGTCTTGACGGGGAGCATTTTTGCATCGATGTCGAGATCCTTCATACATGTGGCTATTGCCTTTTTGGAGTCGTCCTGATCGTATATGGAAAAGCCCGTGCCGTAGCCGATCTTTTCGCCGTGTACTCGCAGAATGCGGAGGCATATGGAGTGGAAGGTGCCGCTCCATATCTCGCCCGCGATATTTGCATCACCGAGCTGTGTGTTTATTCTTGATTTTATTTCGCCTGCCGCCTTATTTGTAAAGGTGATGGCAAGCATGCGCCACGGAGCACAAGGACTCTGCGCGAATTTATCGAGAAGAGGAAGAATCTCATCCTTTGTGAGGTTTATCGCATTCTCAAGTCGCGCAACGTCGGGCTCGGCTACGTCAAAGGGGACATAATCACTCGCGTAAGCGTTGCCATATTTAATAATGAAGGCAATTCTCTTAACAAGCACGGTGGTCTTGCCACTTCCCGCACCTGCGAGAATGAGAAGGGGACCGTCAACCGAGAACACCGCCTTGCGCTGCTCGGCATTCAATTCACTGTAAGCTTTTTCAAATAAAGTCCTCTTGGCTTTTAGGTATCTATTGTTTAAATCCTGCATATTTTCTCCATTTAACTATAATATAGTTATTGTATCACAAACGGGCGGTTTTTTCAAGACGGGAAAATAAAATATTTTGACTCTTTCATTGCTATTTAGATAGTTGATCTGACTGTCGCTTTTTAGAAAAAAGCTCCGCAAAAACTTTTTATCGCATTGGTTTCTGCAGACTCTGCGTAAATTTTCGATAATTCGCAAACGAATTATCGGTTTTGAAACTTCAATACCGCCCTTACGTACAAGTACGACGGTCGGCATTGTACTTTCAAAACTACGAAAATTACCCCTACGGAGTAATTTTCTAAAATTTACTTAC
>JBGVNP010000247.1:0-1547 GCA_045125655.1 Eubacteriales bacterium
TAAAAGACCGTAACACTCTTGATTTGCTCTATGCAATCATAGATTCAGGCGGTCAAGGTCTGCCGATAGGCTTTTACACGTCACAATGGCTTTCAAACTTTTATTTGCAGGATATAGACCATTACATAAAAGAAGTATTGCACGTTAAATATTACGTGCGTTACGTTGATGATATGGTGCTTATCGATACAAACAAAAAGAAGCTGCGTAGTGCACGTCAAAAGCTTTGCGAATATCTTAAGTCATTCAGCTTGCGATTAAAAGATAACTGGCAGCTCTGGAAGATATCTTCCCGGCCACTCGATTTTGTAGGCTATAGGTATTATAGGAGATATACCAAACTTAGAAAACGGCTATTTTTACATTTGAATAAAGTTGTGCGGGATATTAAACGTGATGGATTGAATATCTTGCGCGCAAGGAGATTTATTTCGCTTTTTGGGTGGACCAAGCGTACAAATTTCAAGCGCTATTATAAGCGCAAAATCAAGCCGGTTATATCCAAGCGCATAGCGTGTGAATATATCGGTAATTACACAGTTAAAATGGCTACATAGCCATAAAAAAAATATTTTTTAAGGAGAGAAGATTATGAAAAGATCTACTAAAAAGACTTTGACAACCGTTGGTGTTGTCATTCTGGCAGTCGTAGTTATTACGATGCTTCCTTCGCTTTTCAATTTTGAAAACGATGATTCCGATTTCGATAAGGTAAATCTCACCTGGGACGTTGGCGCTCTCGATGAGACTGGCGCATACATAAAAGATGATTGCGCGCTTTATACGAAGGATCTTATTGAGTGCACCGGTGTTGAGCTCTGCGCGGAGTTCGATTCCGACATTTCTTATGAAGTTCACTTCTACAAGGAAGATGGTACATGGATTTCCAAGACTGCAAACCAGGGTCTCCAGCTCACCGTTGATGAAATGCCCGCAGAAGCTTTCGGCATTCGTATCGTAATTCGTCCTCTTGATGACGATAACGATAAAATCTCTTTGTTTGAGAAGTACACATACGCAAGTCAGCTCACAGTTAAGATCAGAACTGAAGAAGTTTAGGCAGATACAGCTGCATAGATATTCTCCAAAATGGGCGGGGCTTTGCCCTGCCTGTTTTTGAAGGTAGGTGAAAACATTGAAATTAACTAAAATTTTGAGCTTTGCTCTTGCTCTGATCACGCTGATGAGCTGTTTTGCATATGAGATTTCTGCGAGTGCGGAGAACAGCACTTCTGAAGTTATTACCGAAAGCAGCTCATTGCGAGATGATTTAGCTTTGCTCGGGCTTGATATCAATGATTATTATCTAAATGATAACGCAGGTTTAACTGATTTATATTTGATTGCTATTGGTGAATCTTATGTGGACGGATTTGTTAAACAATACTATTACTTATATTATCCGGGATACAAAGCAAACGCTTTCGTTGATCTTTATCGCATTGTATTTGATATTAACGGATACTCTTATAACTTTGATGTCTCTGATTCCGTGGAATATGACGAAAGAGGTTTAGCAAAGTTATCGGGAGCAGTTCTTCAACTTC
>JBGVNP010000248.1:0-2278 GCA_045125655.1 Eubacteriales bacterium
TTGTCTATATATTACAATGATTAAACTAAATAAGACTTTGCAATATCAAAGTAGATATATATTATAATATATAATTTCCCATTTGTCAATAATGTACAAAGATTTTTTGATGAGAATATCTATAAAAACATGAAAGAACTCAATATATAGTAATTTTTATTTTTTAATAGCATATATTGTTATTTTTGTGTCAAAATTACTAATTCTTTTATCCGTCAAAATGCACAAATATTAATTTAAAAAAGAGTATAAAAAGGTCAATATTTGTCACGAAAAATATTGATAAATTATTGACAATCAAGACAAAACAATGTATAATTAATATGAACGAGTTCATAAAAATATTTAAGGAAGTGATATTGATGCCTAAAATTATAGAGAACGTTAGAGGTCTTCTTCTAGCGGAAGCACAAAAGCAAATCGAGGAGAACGGCTATGAGAACGTTACCATTCGCAGCATTGCCAAGGGATGTTCCATAGGGCTCGGAACTTTTTACAATTACTTTAAGTCAAAGGATATGCTTATTGCTACTTTCTTGCTTGAAGACTGGCAACAGAGAATGGCTAAGGTTAGTAAGGAGAGTGAAGGGAAGAGCACCCCGATGGACGTAATTGAGTCGATTAACCGAGAGCTTACTGAATTTATACAAAGTCACGAGAACATCTTTGCCTCACCCAATGCGGTTAAGGCATTCCATTCCTCAGTTGGTGACAAGCATAAATTGTTGAGAAGCCAACTCGCCGCGCCTATTTTAAATGCGTGCATACTTGGGGAATATGAAAACCCCGTGTTCCTCGCGGATTTCGCCGCTGAGGCATTGCTTACCTGGACGGTAGCAAAAAAGAATTATGACGAGATTGCATCCGTCATCCAAAAATTGTTTGTAAAATAAATTTATATATTTTAAAAGGAGAAACACAAAATGAGCAGCTTTGAAAATCTTCGCATAGTGGATAACTTCTATCAGACATCCTTGTTCTTCCCTATGCCCACTGTAATCATTTCTACACTTTGTGAGGACGGCACAACTAATCTTGGTCCTTACTCACTTGTACAACCCTATTACGTTGCCGGCAAGGGCTACTATGCTATGCTTCTTTCCTGCCGTAACTCTTCCAACACAGCACAGAACATTCTTAGAAATGGCAAATGTGCTCTTAACTTCATTGACGACAAGCCCAAGACCTTTAAGGAAGCTGTTAAGCTTTCTTGGCCCGGCGACAAGCCCAGCGACAAGATGCCCAAGTGCAACTTTAAGCTTGAAAAGTCAATGGTTGAAGAGCTTAATCCCGAAGACAAGAGACCCATGGTGCTTACTGATGCAATCCAGGTAATTGAATGTACTTGGGTTCGTGAGCTTGATGGCGCAGAGAACGATCTCCCCGGCGAGCTTAATGGCTATGAAGGCCCCTATCACGATTTCAACGGTATCACAAGTAAGTTTGGCGCACACTTTATTCTCAAGATCGACAAGATCCTTATGAAGAAAAAGTACAGCGACGCGATCATTCGTGGTGTTAAGGCGAGCGATTTCCCCGCACTTCCCGTTGACTACGGTTACCGTGATTCCAAGAATTTCTGGTTCCACAGAAAGACAAGAATGAGAGCTGAGCTTCTTCAGGTGAGAAAGGCATCTCTTGAGTCCGTTCGTTATGCGGCTGACCGCGCTGACGACGTTGTTAAATTCACAGACGACGCACTTGAAACAATTCTTGGTGTTCCGAGAGTATTCCTTTCTGTAGTTCTTAAGGGCTGCGTTGACTGGGCTAAGGAGAATAACGTTACTCTTATTACCGCTAAGGAAATGCAGATTATCAACGACATGCGCGCGAAAGAAAAGAATAAGAAGAAATAAAAAATAAGTAAATACAAACCGCTCGAGCCGCTTGGGCTCCCGCTTTTGAAAAAGCGGGGCAAAACAGTCGCTTGGTTTGAGCAGAGTCTGCGTAAATTTTCGCCAAATCGCGAGCGATTGGCGGTTTTGAAGCATCAATCTCGCCCTTACGTGCAAGCACGACGGTCGGTATTGCTCCTTCAAAACTACGAAAAATCAAATCGTAGATCTGATTTTTCTAAAATTTGTTTTGAGAGTGCGTACAATCTTCGTAGGGGGGCACTCCGTGCACCCGTCGTTGCCCTTAACGTAGGGCGGGGGCTTGCTCCCGCCGATTTGTGGGAAAAAGTAAGTTTTGTTTTATAGCGGACGCGCACAGCGCGCCCCTACGGGTTTGATGAGAAAGCCGATTGTAAGTGCTGGCGGCGTTCTCCTCATCCACC
>JBGVNP010000249.1:0-2688 GCA_045125655.1 Eubacteriales bacterium
GACCGCTTCGATATGCCTCCGTAGGTTATTAAATTGTCCCGAATAGTCCCTGAACCCTTTGGAAAATGGGTTCGAAACGCTTCAGAAATTGCGAGAAAATGCAAGAAAGTTGCGAGAAGATTGCGAGAAAACTGCGAGAAACGCTTCTCGCAAAAAGCAGAGGAACACCCCAAAAACTCAATAAAATCAAGGGTTTTCGGAAAATCTCAACGATAAAAACGAGAGTTTTTCAAGACCGCCTCGTTATGACCACTTCGATAATCCTCCGTGCCTATTTAGTTGTTAAAATCCCATTTTGCAAAGTGCAAGAAAAATGCAAGATGGGTATTTGCAGAAATGCAAATAATTTTTCATAATCCCTTGTGTATCAAGGGGTTGGAGAATACCATCAGGATAGGGCCGGCTGTTTTTCAAGACTCGTGCCCTTCCGAAAATATAGTCGAAATTTGCGACGAGTAACTCGTCTTAATTTCTCGTTATTTTCGTGACACGCTTCACAAAAACGACACACTGTGTCCTTTTTGCTCACTCACCCATTATGACCACTTCGATAATCCTCCGTGCTGTGCAACGGAGAGATTTGAGAAGTGGCTCGGTTGCCCTCGGCAAGCGAATCCACTGCGCGGTTCATCGGCGCAGCCGATCTAATCCTCCGTATTATTAACGGTATCTTACGACTTTAACATAATAACATATTTTATATCGGTTGTCAAGAGATTTTTGCAATTTGGAGAGACAAAAGCAATCAGAAAATTCAAATTGTTTTATTTGATTTTATTTTCTTGCGCTTTTTTATAGACAAAAGCAAAAAAATGTGTTATACTAAACTGAATATATATGCGAATTTATCTTTCACAGAAAAGAGGTATAAGTTTTGAGCAACAATTTATTATCAACACAGCCCTACAAGGGTACGCGCGATTTCTATCCTGCGGAGATGCGCTTCCGCAACTGGTTTTTTGGAAAGATCCGCGAGGTTCTTGAAAAATCCGCTTACGAGGAATATAACGCTCCCATGATCGAGGAGCTTGAGCTTTATATCGCAAAAAGTGGCGAGGAGATCGCCAAAAAGCAGACCTACAATTTCACCGACAGAGGTGACCGTCAGCTCGCTATCCGTCCCGAAATGACGCCCAGCGTTGCTCGTATGGTTGCAGCTAAAATGAATGATCTCAATATGCCCCTCAAGTGGTTCTCCATTCCCAATATGTACCGCTATGAGCGCCCCCAGCGCGGTAGACTCCGTGAATTCTGGCAGCTCAACGTTGACATTTTCGGATGCGACGGCTTTGAGGCGGATATGGACATAATCGAAAGCGCAATCGATGTTCTTCGCGTATTCGGTGCGGACGAAACGATGTTCAAGGTACACATCAACAATCGCCGCTTCTTCAATGATGTTATCTGTGCCATCAGTGGCGCGGACGCGGATGGCGCAAAGCTTGTTTCCAAGGTCGTTGACAAAAAGAACAAGATTCCGCGCGAGGTTTATGAAAAGGAAATGGCAGAGCTTGGCATTGATGCTGAAAAGCTCGCTAAAATTGATGCGCTCTACACGATGAGCGTTGAGGAAGCAACTGCTCTCTGCCCCGACTCTGTTGGAGCAAAGGAGCTTTCCGATCTTTTTGCTCTTCTCAAGGAAACAGGACTTGACAAATACTGTGTATTTGACTTCGGTATCATCCGCGGTCTTGACTACTATACAGGAACAGTATTCGAGGTGTTTGACGAAGCACCCGAAAACAACCGCGCTATGTACGGCGGCGGAAGATATGACAACCTTGTCGGACTCTTCGTTAAGAATGCCAAAGTCAGTGGCGTTGGATATGGCATGGGTGACGTAACGCTTGAGAATTTCCTTGTTACACACAACCTCGTTCCCGATTTTTCACAGGGCAACATAAAGGTGCTCGTTGCAAGATTTAACGACGTTCCCTATAAGGAATATATTGCCCTCACTGCTTCTCTCCGAGATGAAGGCATTACAAGTGCTCTCTATCTTGGAACAAAGAAATTTGGCAAGCAGATCGACTATGCTTCAAAGGATAATTATTCACATATCGTTATTATGGGCGGCAACGAATACCAGAACGGAGTGGTTAAGGTTAAAAACCTTATCACACGCGAGGAAAATGAAATCGCCATTGCCGATCTTGCTGCTTATTTTGTAAATAAATAATTTGTAAATTGGTATTTAGCGAGCACTATGTTCGCACTGACCCACTGATTGTTTTGCACCGCTTTTTCAAAAGCGGTCGCCCGCGCGGCGTGAGCGCATTCGCCTTTTCTTTTTGGGAACTTTTTCTTTGGGGCTACTTTCTCAAAGAAAAAGTGGACAAAAGATGAGCAGTCGCTATAGTTTGTGGCACTATTCTTAAACACCAAGACTCTTTAGCCGCTTTTCTTTGACGAAATAAGCGCAAAGAAAAGCTATGGAAAAGAAACGCTGAATACAGGGCTACTCGCCCCGTACCCTCGGTCGCTTTTTGAAAAAAGCTCCGCAAAAACTTTTTTAATCGTTTGGTTACTGCGAACATAGTGCGCGACAAATCAAAATTCAAAAAACAAACGGAGGCACGGAATGATATACATATTCTTGGCGAACGGATTTGAAGAAATAGAAGCGCTCTTCCCTCTCGATCTTTTAAGACGTGCGGGACTTGACGTCACCACCGTCGCAATCGGCGA
>JBGVNP010000250.1:0-2294 GCA_045125655.1 Eubacteriales bacterium
CTTGTGAATTATCGAAAATTTACGCGAAATCAGCTCAAGCCAAAGCGGTTGTTTTGCTCCGCTTTTTTAAAAGCGGAAGCCCAAGCGGCTTGAGCGGTTCGTAGTAAACTAACTCCGCGACAAATCAAAATTTACCTATTAATTATATACCAACCGTGAGTGTTTGTCAACCGTAGGTTTTGATATCATTTGTGCTTTTACGATTATATTTAGGTCATCACTTTTTATTAAAAAATCACTTCCGACCACGTCTTCAATTTGTAATTTGGAAGAAACTCCCGCAAACTCGCCTTCTCCGATTTTAATAAGATTATCTCCGCAGAATACGTTTTGTAAAGCAAACTTTCCTCTGCTTCTATCATACATTTTTACCTCGCGAAGACAAATATTCTTGTCAATATGTACGCACATAGCAGTGCCAAGAGGAGTATGAAAGAACTCTAATCTCCCACCCTCGCCCAGTCCAAAAACGAATATCGCCTCCGCCACGGGCAACCGACCGCGCAGCATCGCTCTATAAAAATCTTTCTTATCCAAAATGTTGATCATATTTTTATTTCCTTTCATAATTAAATATAACAATATTAGATATAACAATCTCTATCATTATATGAAAAAGAAAATAAAATATTTGCCACATTTTGAAGATAAAAAATAAAAGGCATCCATAAAGGATGCCTTTTATTTATAAGCTATTAGTCAGCGTATACGCTAACCTGCTTCTTTGTCTTTGTCTTGTGCTCAAACTTAACTCTACCGTCGATGAGAGCGAAAAGTGTATCATCTGTACCGATACCAACGTTGTTACCGGGATGAATTGCTGTACCTCTCTGTCTAACGATGATGTTACCTGCTACAACGTGCTGACCGTCAGCCTTCTTAACGCCAAGGCGCTTGGATTCGCTGTCACGGCCGTTCTTTGTAGAACCAACACCCTTTTTATGAGCAAAGAACTGCAAACTAAGCTTTAACATTTCTTTTATTCCTCCGTACTTTAAATTTGTTTGACCTTATATTAAAGGTCTGCTTCGGACGGTTTTTCGTATTCCTTATCAATTATTTCGACCTGAAGATAATCATAATATTCTTCCATAAGGTCGCCAAGCTGAATGTAATAGGACATAAACAAGCCGCTTATCGCATATCTCTTTTTCTCGTCCTCCTCAAATTCGGGGAGAGCCGATTTTGACTGAACCATGATCTCCGTTGCTCCCTCGTCCACAGTGTAGTCGAGCTCGCCTGCGAAAACCACGTTCACCGAGTTGATAATAAGCATTGACATTGATGAGAGCGCCGCGCATAAAATGTCGTAGCCCTCGTCGCCATATCCTGTGTGTCCCTGCTCGCGGAATCCGTAAAAAATACCGTCATTTCTAAAAAAAACTACTTTTGTCATAATTTATGACCCTTTTTGAAAATTAACCGTTGATAGCAGTGATCTCAACCTTAGTATAAGGCTGTCTGTGGCCAATCTTCTTCTTTTCGTTCTTCTTGGATTTGTACTTGAGAACATAGATCTTCTTGCCCTTACCGTTCTTAAGAACGTTTGCAGTAACTGTAGCGCCTTCAACGTTGGGAGTACCAACCTTGAGTGTTTCGCCATTGGACAAAGCCTTTACACAGTCAAAAGTAACTGTTTCTCCTTCGTTAACGTCAAGCTTCTCGATGAAGAGAACGTCGCCAACGTTAACCTTGTACTGCTTTCCACCTGTCTGAATAATTGCGAACATGGAAGTAGCACCTCTCTTTCTTTAAGACTCGCTAAGGCAGGGGTGGCTCGTTTTTTCACAGGAAATCACGTCCACTCTCTACGACCTGACATTATGCGGCATATTATTTTATCATATATAAGGGGGATTTGTCAAGTCTTTTTAAAAATTTTATTTTTAATTCTTAATGTTATAATCTAACTTAACAGGTACTAACTAAAAAAAGTTGGCTATTTGTTCAGTTTTTTGCTATCTGATGTTGTAGCAAAAACTCCTTTCTCCCATGCTCCACCCGAACCGGGGGGTGCGGGTGCAGCATTTCCCGAGGATTCACGCCTATAGGGCTTGAAGAATATATGAAACTTTAAGAAAAGGAAGGTAAACAAAATGTCAAACCTTAATCTCAACAAAGTCGTATTATGTGGACGACTCACAGCTGATCCTGAAATCAAGAGCACTCAGAACGGTATAGCTGTAACATCATTCTCTCTTGCAGTAAATCGTAGATTTGCAAGAGAAGAAAACGGTACTAAAGTATATGATGCCGATTTCATTACGTGCGTAGCATGGAGAAAAACTGCCGAA
>JBGVNP010000251.1:0-9965 GCA_045125655.1 Eubacteriales bacterium
CGCCCTCTCACGCCATTCTTGACCACATTGGAGGAGCCACAAAAAAAGCATTTTTTTTCAGCATATCAATGATAATCTTTGCAAAGATATGTATATCAGACGATTACAATGGTTTTATCCTACTTTTTGTCCACCCTGCCACAAAAAACAATAGCGACAAACAACCGTGTTTGTCGCTATTGTTTTGAAAAAGTGTCGGAATGAGGCGACTCGAACGCCCGACCCCTACGTCCCGAACGTAGTGCGCTACCAACTGCGCTACATTCCGTACACCAAAAAAAATGGAGCGAAATATGGGATTCGAACCCACGACCCTCGGCTTGGGAAGCCAATGCTCTACCACTGAGCTAATTTCGCATACGCGCCACAGCATTGTAAATAGTAGCATACAAATGCAAGGGCCTTGCTCAATCACAATGCAAAGATAATTGATATTCGCGGTATTTCACACATAAAACAATAAATTTTTAGAAAATGTGCACTTTTCTTGTAAAATATTTGTGTGTTTCAAAAAAACGTCATACCTTTGCACACGCAAAACCAAGGTGCCATAGCTCAGTTGGTAGAGCAAAGGACTGAAAATCCTTGTGTCCCCGGTTCGATTCCTGGTGGCACCACTTGAAAGGGAAGTTGAGAAAATCAGCTTCCCTTTTTCGTTAGGTTGAATTTGAAATTTCGCCCGCACATATATCTTGATATTCAACAACTTACACAAATTTTTATGAAATATAATTTGCGTAAGGTCGAAAAAGTCAAAAAGAGGGAACGACCCGGTGAGTGTACATTGTAGTGTACATTGGTGTACACTCAGAAAGTTTATTTTGGCTGAAACCATTGGTTCATCATCTTTCTATTCTTAAATACGAAACAAGAAAATAGCTATGGTGAAGCTAAAATTCATTATTAAGGACAATTCCTTCGTCCTGAAAATAAGTGAGGGGAAAGAGAGATATTATAAGTCCGTCAAACATCAGCAGAACAACACACCAACCAACCATTATTTGTTGGTCATAACAGACCATATGACCAACATCATTCAAACAGGCTAATTATTGAGCTAAAAAGTAAATACTATGCCGTAATTTTCAGGCACTGGAAATTTATGTTCAAGCGAATTTTTCGAGTAAGCGAGTGTGCAGATGCTTGCATATGCACAAAGCGAGCGAGAGAAAAATCAACGAAGTTAACAAAGTTGGCAAGTTCAAATTTAGATATAGGCTTATATGGCAATAAAAAGTACAGGTACATTTATGTGTTAAATCACAAATAAATTACTACCTTTACTACAAAATTTAAACTACTATGGCTAAACTCAATACAGCAGATATCGGTTTTGAGGATCAGATTTGGAAGGCAGCGGATAAGATGCGTGGCAACATCGACGCCTCGGAGTATAAATCCGTGGTGCTTGGTCTTATCTTTTTGAAGTATATTTCGGATAAGTTCGAGGCTCGCTACAAGGCTCTTGTCGATGAGGGCGAGGGCTTCGAGGAGGACAAAGACGAGTACACCGCCGAGAACATCTTCTATGTCCCCACGGAGGCTCGCTGGTCGGTTATCGCAGCTGCGGCTCATACGCCAGAGATTGGCACTACCATCGACAACGCTATGCGTGCTATTGAGAAGGAGAACCGCCGACTCAAAGATATTCTGCCGAAGAATTTCGCCCGCCCCGAGCTCGACAAACGTCGCTTAGGCGATGTGGTCGATTTGTTCACCAATATCAAGATGCACGAGCACGGCGACTCGAAGGATATCCTCGGTCGTGCCTACGAATACTGCCTCTCGAAGTTCGCCGAGGCGGAGGGCAAGTTAGCGGGCGAATTTTACACCCCTGCCTGTATAGTGAAAACCCTTGTCAATGTCTTGGAGCCATACGCAGGTCGTGTCTATGACCCTTGCTGTGGCTCGGGCGGTATGTTTGTGCAGTCGGCAAAGTTTATCGAGAGCCACGCCGGCAATATCAATCAAATCTCGGTCTATGGACAGGACTCTAACCCTACCACTTGGAAGATGGCGCAGATGAACTTGGCTATTCGTGGCATCGAGGCGGACCTCGGAAAGTATAATGCCGACACCTTCTTTGATGACTGCCACCCGACCTTGAAGGCTGACTTTGTCTTGGCAAATCCACCTTTCAATTTGAGTGATTGGGGAGCAGATAAACTTGCCGACGATGTGCGCTGGAAGTTCGGCACACCGCCTAATGGCAACGCCAACTTTGCGTGGATTCAGCACATCATCCACCACCTCGCACCTTCGGGCAGGGCGGGCGTTGTGCTTGCCAATGGCTCGCTGTCGAGCCAAAGCGGTGGCGAGGGCGAAATCCGCAAACGTTTGGTCGAGGCAGACTTGGTCGATTGTATTGTCGCAATGCCTTCACAGTTGTTCTACACAACGCAGATACCCGTCTCGATTTGGTTTTTCAATAAGGCGAAGAGGCAGAAGGGTAAGACCCTCTTTATCGATGCCCGCAACCTCGGCACGATGGTTACCCGCAAACTGCGTGAGCTGACCGATGGCGCGGAGGGCGATATTATGCGTATTGCCAATACCTATAAGGCGTTTGCCGAAGGTACACTCGCCGATGAAAAGGGCTTCTGTGCAGTGGTTGATATTGCCAAGATTGCGGAGCAGGACTATATCCTCACCCCGGGCCGCTATGTGGGCATTGCCGAGCAGGAGCAGGATAGCGAGCCGTTCGAGGAGAAGATGGCACGCCTTACAGGCGAACTCGCAGACCTCTTTGAGCAGTCGCACACCCTCGAAGCCGAAATCAAAAAACAACTCGAAAGTATTGGGTATAAACTTTAATCAAAGGCAAAACTATGTTTGTTGAATATTGGGGATTTACAGAATGGTCAACAGTCGCTACTATATTATTATCTGTTGTAGCCATAGTAATTGCAATATGGTCTTCTCACAGCACATCTAAAACTGCAGAAAAGCAAATCAGTGAAATTAAGCAGTTGTCGGTTTTACAGATTGATACTACGATCAAACTATTAGAGGTAGAAATCCAAAGAATAATGGTAGAAGTGAAAAGGGCTGCCCAAGAAAGTAAAGCTATCGATGAAATAAACAATTCAGGATTAGCTCATCAAATAGAATGGCGTAATGAAATGATGCGTCGACATCAAGAGAGTAAACCTATAAGGGAATTGAAGATATATAGTGAATGCTCACGCAACCTTAATGAACTTCTTGAAAATTTAAATCAGTTGAAGAAAAGGTTAGATTGAATATATAGGGCGGGGTATAGATGGAGTAGGTGATGCTTTATAATTTATTAGGCTTTATAGGCGAACTCGCCTCGCTTTTTGAGCAGTCGCACACCCTCGAAACCGAAATCAAAAAACAACTTGAAAGTATTGAGTATAAATTGTAGAAGATATGTCAATGTATATTGCAAATTTATTTATAGGATATTATTGGTATATTATACTAATACACATTGTTCTTGCAATCGGTCTATTTTTTATTGTAAATTGGATTGGAGCAAGAGCTGTTTCTGTGGGTTATATGCAAATGAACATTGTAATTAAAGAGGACTCCGCCCCTGCATTTAATTTTCTTTTTAAAGTTATTGCGCCCGTTGTATTTATTGTATTGTGTGCTGTTGTATTTGAGGCGTTAAATATTACTCAATTCAATACCAACATCTATTTTGTAGTCGTGTATTATTGGCTATTTAGAATCTTGTGGGTCTTGTGTACCAGCAGAGGAAGTCTAATAAATTGGGTAGAGCAAATAATATATTGGGCAGTTTCCATTAGTTTATCTTTATGGGTATATAGTTTACTTGAAAGTGTTGAACAAATATTACCAAGCCCTCGCTCGTTGTTAGATCAACTATGGATACTTATAATTGTATTTCTTTATTCTGTTTTGAATAAAATTCAAATATCAAGGGATAAAACTATAAAGCGAAAGAATAATTATTTAAGTTCAAGATACATAACATTCAAAAGAAAATATGATTCTCTTATAAAACAGCATATTCCCAATGAGTTTTATGAGGTTGTATTATATTCTATTATGATATATGAAGATTTTAATAGACCTATATTGGTAAGATGGATTGAGTATCTTCATTTTTTTATCACAAAAAAAACTCACACGCTTGGCATTATGCAGATAATGACGGATAAATTTATTAGTAATGATGACTCTATTATATTAGCTATAGATAAACTAATAAAAGACAATAATGATATAATGTTGCGATATTCTGACTCTCCATCTCCTAACGCCACATATGTTGCATTTTTAATAGCCCAAAAATATAATCCAGGAGATATAGATTATGCTTGGGAAATTAGAGATATTTTCGAGTATATATCTTCACAATTCTATAATAAAATGCCTGATTCTTACGATGATTTTGTAAAAGTTATTAATTATGACCGAGTGGAAAACATATAAACTATCAGATATTACCATAATGCGCAATGGCAAAAAGCGACCAAATACACGAGGTATATATCCTGTATATGGCGGCAATGGCATTATGGATTATGCAGATTGTTACAATGCCGAAAATACGATAATTATTGGTCGTGTTGGAGCATATTGTGGTAATGTGTATCAATGCAAAGATAGATGTTGGGTTTCCGATAACGCTATATCGGTATCTGCAAATGATTTAGTTGATAATAACTATTTGTACTATTTAATGTCATCGCTTGATTTTCATCATCACCATATAGGCGGAGCACAACCTCTTATGACACAAGATATCATCGGTGGTTTTGAAATATCTCTGCCTCCTTTGGAGGAGCAGCGGAGGATTGCGGGGATATTGGGTGCGATAGATGATAAAATCGAGAATAATCGCCGTATAAATATCAACCTCGAACTCCAAGCCCAAGCACTCTATAAACAATGGTTTGTAGATAATCGCAGCGATGATTGGGAAAAGAAAAAACTCGAAAGTATAATAGATATTGGTAGCGGAAAGGGGTTGGCTCGTATTGATTTTGTGGAAGATGGGCTATATCCCATATTGGGGGCTAATGGACAAATTGGTAGGACAAACAACTTCTTAATTGATAAAAAAGACAATGTACTTTTTACAGGACGAGTTGGCACATTAGGAAATGTTTTTAGATTGCAACAAAAACGAGCATGGCTTTCAGATAACACATTAATCATCACGCCTAAAAAGAAATATTATAACTATGTATATTTCTTTCTTAAAAGTTCTAATTTGAAAGATTTTAATGTTGGAAGTACCCAACCCCTTATTAGGCAATCGGATATTAAAGAAATGGATATACTTATACCAGACTATTTAACATTGGAGGCTTTTGAGAATAAATGCATTGCTATGTTTGATAAAATAAATCAAGCTAATGCTGAAATTGACTCCCTCGCCACCCTCCGCGATACTTTATTACCAAAATTGATGAATGGAGAAATAAAAGTTTGAGAATATGAAATATGTAGCACCTAGCAAAAATCTTTCAGCGTTTACTTGTCCTCATTGCCATACTTTGGCACAAATGGAACAAGATACTCATCAATTCAAAAGTGATTTATACGAAGTATATGATAAGGCTTGGTACACAAATCCTGTGCAAATATTTAAATGTACAAATTGCGAAAAAAAGATTGTATGGGTGAATGGGGAATATGCTTATCCCGATTTACAGCCAATTCAGCCTAATGTAGATATGCCAGATACGGTCAAGTTGTTATATAAAGAGGCTGGATTGATTTATACGAAATCACCGCGAGCAGCTTGCGCTTTATTGCGTTTAGCCATTGATAGACTATGTAATGAACTCGGGGAAACAGACAGAGATATTAATAAAAATATTGCCGCATTGGTAAAACGGGGACTATCTGTGGATGTTCAACAAGCTCTTGACATTGTGCGAGTGGTTGGTAATAAAGCCGTACATCCAGGCCAAATTGCATTTGATGTAGACAGCAAGGAAACTGCAGAAACATTATTCTCTTTGATAAATATTATCACAGATAGACTGATTTCAGAACCAAAGCGAATTCAGGAAATGTTTGACAAATTGCCTGACAACGTAAAAACCGCTGTTAGAAAGAGAGATGAATAATATAATGAATATAGTATGTCAAATATCTCTAAAATAGATAATCTTATAGCAAGATGTCATTATTGTGATGATTTAGAAGTGGCTAAATCTATTCAGGCCGATGCTATTTCTGTATTTGAAAAGTTAGGTTGTAGTAACGAAATAATACAAAGTTGTTGCAATCTTGATTTTGGTGAAAATACAGAGACGATAAGGATTCCAATGGGGCATTGGGGTTATAGCGAATCGCCTATCAATAAAGTAATTGATTTTAGCAAGGATTTGAAGAAGTTGCGAGAAATACTCAATGAGGTACGAGTTATCATAGATAGAGAAAATAATCAAAAAATGCAACAAAAATCTCTGAAATGGTCTAAAATAGCGGCTTGGGCTGGTATTGGCTCAGTGATTATCGGTCTTGCATCTATTGCCTTTTCAATTTTTTTATACCTTTGTAACAACTAACCACCAAAAGATATGCACTTTACCGAGGCACATTTTGAGAATGCGATATTGGAGTTGATGCGTGATACGCTGGGCTACGACTACGTCTATGGCCCAAGTGTGGAGCGCGAATACACCGAGCCGTTGCACATCGATCTTGTGCAGCAGTCGCTATACGACATCAACCCTGCGCTCCCAGTCGAGGCGGTGGAGGAGGCAATCTCGAAGATTCGCACCATTGAGAGTGGCTCGCTTGTGCAGCGCAACGAGGCATTCCACAACTATCTGCAAAATGGTGTCGAGGTAAACTATTTTGACGGTAAGGAGCAGCGCTCAACGCGCGTAAAGCTCATTGACTACGACGTGCCCCTACGCAACAACTTTACGGTAGCCAACCAATGGACAGTTGAGGAGCGTTCGGTGCGCCGTGCCGACATTGTGGTATTTGTAAATGGCTTGCCGTTGGTGGTTGTGGAGTTGAAATCGCCATCGCGTGAGAATACAGATGTATCCGAAGCCTACGCCCAGTTGCGCAACTATATGATAGAGATTCCGTCGCTCTTTGTCTACAACGCCTTCTGCGTGATGAGCGATATGGCGACCTCGAAAGCGGGAACGATAACCGCCGGCGAGGACCGCTTTATGGAGTGGAAGACGGTTGATGGAACAGGCGAAATAAACCGCTACGCAGCCTTCGATGTGTTGTTCTCGGGAATGTTCGATAAGGCACGCCTAATAGAGATTTTGCGCGGTTTCATCTGTTTCTCGAAAGATGAAAAGCAGAGCGCAAAGATTCTTGCAGGTTATCATCAGTTTTTCGCAGTTCGCAAGGCGGTAAATTCGGTAGCCGAGGCAACACAGACCGATGGCAAGGGCGGTGTATTTTGGCACACGCAGGGCTCGGGCAAGTCGCTCTCGATGGTATTCTTCGCCAAGCGGTTGCAAGAGGCGGTGTCGTCGCCCACAATCGTCATCCTCACCGACCGCAACGACCTCGACGGGCAGCTATACCGTCAGTTTGACAAGTGCGCCGACTTTCTGCGCCAAACGCCGATACAAGCCGAGAGCCGCAAGCACCTCGGCGACCTGCTGCGTGAGCGTGAGGCAAACGGCATATTCTTTACCACGATGCAGAAGTTCGAGGAGAGCGAAGAGCCCCTCTCAACACGCCGAAATATAGTCGTCATAGCCGACGAGGCGCACCGTAGCCAGTACGGACTGACAGAGAAAATTGACAGCGAAGGTAGAGTAAAGGTAGGTGCAGCGCGCCGAGTGCGTAACTCGCTGCCAAATGCTACATACATCGGCTTTACGGGTACGCCGATTTCGCAGAAAGACCGCTCGACACGCGAGGTGTTCGGCGACTACATAGATGTTTACGATATGACGCAAGCGGTGGCAGATGGTGCTACACGCCCTGTGTTCTACGAAAGTCGAGTGATAAATCTGCACCTCGACGAGGTAACGCTCCGCCGCATAGACGACGAGTACGAGGCGATGGCTGACGAGGCGGAGGAGTACGCAATCGAAAAGAGCAAGCGAGAGTTAGGACGTCTTGACTCGATCCTCGGCGCAGACGAAACGATAGACTCGCTTGTGGGCGATATTCTTGACCACTACGAAAACTACCGCCAATATGAGCAGACGGGCAAGGCGATGATTGTTGCCTACTCACGCACGATAGCGATGAAAATTTACCATCGCATCTTGGAGTTGCGCCCTGCGTGGAGCGAAAAGCTCGCAGTGGTGATGACTTCGGGCAACAAAGACCCCGAGGAGTGGCGCGAGATAATCGGCAACGATGCCCACAAAAAGGAGCTCGAAAAGCGATTTAAGGACAACGACAGCCCGCTAAAAGTGGTGATTGTGGTGGATATGTGGCTCACAGGATTCGATGTGCCGTCGCTCTCGACGATGTATGTCTATAAGCCGATGGCAGGACACAACCTGATGCAGGCGATTGCGCGTGTAAATCGTGTATTTGGTGATAAGCAGGGAGGTTTGGTGGTTGATTATGTGGGTATTGCCTCGGCACTCAAACAGGCGATGAACGACTACACCATTCGCGATCGCAAGAACTACGGCGATACCGATATTTCAAAGACCGCATATCCCGAATTCCAGAAGAAGTTGGAGGTGTGTCGCGACCTGTTGCACGGCTTCGACTACTCGGCATTCTACGGTGAGTCGGATATGGCACGCGCTGCGGCAATTGCGGGCGGTGTCGATTTCCTGCAAGCACCAGAGCGAGAAGAAACAAAGAAACTATACATCAAAGAGGCACTATTGCTCCGCCAGTCGCTGTCGCTATGTCAGAGTCTCTTACAGCGAGAGGAACGATTGGAGGCAGCCTACTTTGAGGCGGTGCGCACACTGCTTACGCGAGTAGAGGGCAAGGGAAAGATTTCGTTCCGCGAGATTAACGAGCGCATAAACGAACTGCTCAAACAGAGCATCAAGAGCGAGGGCGTGATAAACCTCTTCTCGGACATCAAAGAGGAGTTCTCGATATTCGACCCGAAGTTCTTGGAGGAGATAGCGCAGATGAAGCAGAAAAACTTTGCTGTGGAGTTACTGCGCAAGTTGATAGCCGAGCAGATAAGGGTTTATCAGCGTACTAACACCGTGCGTGCCGAGAAATTCTCCGAGATTTTGGCAAATGCGATGAGTAACTACCTCAAAGGTCTGCTCACAAACGAGGAGGTTATCGAGGAGCTGTTGAAGACCGCGAGAGCAATCGTCAATGGCGAGGAGGAGAGCAAGAAACTCAACCTCTCGACCGAGGAGTTGGCATTCTACGATGCTATAACCAAGCCAGAGGCGGTGCAGGATTTCTATACAAACGAGCAACTCATCGCTATTACACGCGAACTGACCGATGCACTCCGAACAAATAAGACCATCGACTGGACAATGAAGGAGAGCGCCCGTGCCGGTATGCGCCGCATCGTGAAACGACTTCTCAAAAAGTACAAATATCCGCCCGAAGGTCAGGAGGCTGCCCTCGAAACCATTATGACCCAATGCGAAATGTGGAGTGAAAATAATATTTAGGATATGACAGAAACCAACAGCACAATGTATGAGAGGAGTGTTCCCTGAATTTGATATTGAGCAAGAGGTGTGGCGATACAAGTATTTATGTGCATACGTTTATGATAGTTTCAAATTCATAAATAGCTTTATCGTTGTACCGCAAGTACTTATGAACTGCTCATGATACTGCTCATGATGGCACCCAGTCGGCACCCAGTTGATACAAGGGTGTACAAGTTAGTGCATAAGTTGTGTACAAGCTAATTTAATGATACTACCATGCAAGTGACTATGCAAGTCACCATGCAAGTGCTCAACCTATCATATAATACTTAAAAACCACACATTTTCTATATGTTATGATAGGTTATGCTTCCTCGTTAAAGCAAACTAACCGATGGCGCGCCATCGGATAGTTTGGTGTTGCGGGTT
>JBGVNP010000252.1:0-1520 GCA_045125655.1 Eubacteriales bacterium
TTACCCCGCCAACTATCTAATCGGACGCGAGTCCATCCTTATGCGATAAATCTTTGAAGTAAAGAACATGCGATCTCTACTTGTCATGCGGTATTAGCACAAGTTTCCCTGTGTTATTCCACTCATAAGGGTAGGTTACTCACGCGTTACTCACCCGTCCGCCACTAAGTCAAACATCCGCTTCCGAAGATTAAGATATTTAACTCCGTTCGACTTGAATGTGTTAGGCACGCCGCCAGCGTTCATCCTGAGCCAGGATCAAACTCTCTAAAAAATTGTATCTTAACTCCTTGTGGAGATTAAAATCTTTTAGAGCTATTTGCTAGCTTGTTTTACTTTTTTGTATGAGTAGTATTTCTCTTAAGAATTGCGAGCTTGCACAAATTAATTTGCTTTGTACTTTTATATGTTTTCACATATGCTCTTGCTGTTCAATTTTCAATGATCGACTCGCTTGTCCTCGTCTCCGTGGACAGCTTATATATTATACCACATTTCTTCTCGTTTGTCAAGTACTTTTTCGAAAGTTTTTTTGATTTTTTCAAAGTTTTTTTCGAATCAGCTTTTCAAGCAAGCTTTTCGTGTGGTTTCGGCATCCTTTCTCAAGGCGCCCGTATATTATACCACAAACCATCCGTTTTGTCAAGGGGTTTTTCAAAAGTTTTTTGAGATTTTCAAAGTTTTTTCGTGACGCATCTCGCCGTCCACCCGAGTCAACTTTTCAATTCTCTTTAAAGTTTTGAAGGATCTCCTTAAAGCTGAGATGCTTCATTCTTCCGTGGCATTCCCTGTCCTGCGCTTTGAAACGTTTCTCATCCAACCTAAGCTCACCGGGCACTTCTCGCTGCCTCTCGGGGTTGCCATTTATTGGATTTATTTACATTTCTTGTGCTTTCCTTCCGGACAGCTTATATATTATACCACAAACCATCTCTTTTGTCAAGGGGTTTTTCGACATTTTTCTCGATTCGTCACAAATAACCACTTTTTTCTTCGGATACAAGCCTTTTATACGTAAAAACTAACAAAGAACCCTTCTCATACTACGGAGGACATATGTTAGTTATATTTATACGAACCGTAATCCTGTTTATTTTGCTTAATATCGCCCTCAGAATAATGGGCAAGCGCCACATGGGCGAGCTGGATATCAGCGAATTTGTCACCACTCTCATGATTTCCGAGATTGCAACCGTTCCGCTCGAGAACCCGTCAACACCAATACTGATCTCACTCATACCGATAATCACCTTGATGACGCTTGAAATATGCAGCTCAGTTATCATCCTCAAGGTTCCGTTCCTAAAATCTTTTTTAAATCCCAAACCAAACTTTCTGATATACAAGGGCGAGCTCAACCAATCCGAGCTCAAAAGATTGAGGATATCCGTAAACGAGCTGTTGAGTGTGCTTAGGCAGAACAACGTTTCGGATATTTCTGATGTAAATTACGCCATCATGGAGCCAAACGCAAAAATAACGGTCATCGCCAAAAAAGCATCCTCGCCTCTAACACCGAG
>JBGVNP010000253.1:0-3091 GCA_045125655.1 Eubacteriales bacterium
GCTTTTTTAATGCCCCTAGAAAGGAGCAGAACATGAAACAAGGAAGATTGGGTTACAATTCGACAAATGACCGCTATGGGCTTTTAATAAGCGACTTGTGGGAGCATGACGGCTTTCACTGTGGCGAGGGCTTGGAGGTCCTGGTCGATGATGAATGGGTGCAGACCCGAATGGAAATGACAAGCGACAGACAGTGGTATCTCGTTGGAACGCCGTATAAGGGCGATTTGGAGTACATACAAGCAAGGATAGGATAAATGAATAAAGGAATGGAAATACGCAAACGAAAGCTTGAAAAGAAAAGGGACAAGCGTAACAGCGTCAAACAAGGACAAGAAAACGTGTGTCGGTTTGTAGATATTAGGTGGGAAGTGATAGAACGAATAAACGGAAAATACAGACACACGGGAACAAGCCAAGGGCAAGGGTTACAAGTACGGAACAGAGTATATCTGACTGACGGACACTACAAGCTGATTAACAGTAAATCTGTGCGGATTACAAAGATATACGGAGAGGTTCCTGAATGGGCAACCGATGAACTTATAAAACGATATACAGAGGGTCAAAAACCTTGACGGAAGATATAGGGGCGATGAGAGGACAACCGCCTTAAAACAACCTTTACGAGGTAGCAGTCGTAGGAATCGCCGTTAGAGGGTGCGTTGGTAGACCGTTATCTTGAAAGAGTGGAGCTACCGTCCTGTCGCTTGCATACGTCTTGGAAGTGAGACACCCAAGACTATCGGTGCAAGAGGGGGGTCACGAAAACGGCTTGCACCGTGCGGTGTTTTATGGCAGACCTTGACCGCTGATAACCAATCTGAATCGTGCCAATCAGTAATGATTGGGTGTGTTGATACGGATACCTCAAGCGTACTATACGCTTGCAACACACTACCCCTACACTTCAAAAAAATGGAGTGTAGGGGGGAGTGGAAAGAGCCGTTTCCTTAGCACCGACCGCTTGCAACAAGGTGCTACCAAACGGCAAGTTTCCACAAAGGGGTCAAGGGTCTCCCTTGCAAGTTACCAAAATCGTAAGAATTTTGGTCTAACTTGCTATACCATTCCGAAAATGGTATGATAAGCATACTGACGTATGCAAGGAATGAGAGCGATAAAAGGAGAAAGAGAGGGGCGGTGACATGGCACACTATGCGAAGTACACAAGGGGTTCTGCGGGCAGTCTGACAAGGCACTATGAGAGGGCAAAGAACAGTAAAGGGGAGTATATCAAGTTCAAGAACCAAGAGATTGACTTGGAGAGGACGCACCTCAATTACAACCTCGCCCCTCATCAGCAGAGCCAACTCGAATTTATCAAAGAGCGAACAGAGGAAGTAAAGTGCCTTAAACGTGATGATGTAAAGGTTATGTGCGATTGGGTTGTGACAGTGCCGGAGACAGTACCGGAAGAACATCAGAGAGAGTTTTTTGAGAGGGTGTATCAGCACCTAGAGGACAAGTACGGCAAGCAGAATGTAGTATCTGCATACGTCCACATGGACGAAACAACCCCACATCTGCACTTTGCATTTATTCCCGTGGTGTATGACAAGAAAAAGGGCAGGGAAAAGGTGTCTGCAAAGGAGTGCGTGACAAGGGAAGATTTAAGGGTATTTCACACGGAACTGCAAGAGGTGTTAGACCAATGGAGAGAGCAGAAAGAGTATGAATTTGAGTGCGATGTTCTGAATGGAGCAACGGAGAACGGCAACCTCACAATCGAGGGATTGAAAGCAAAGGAACTGGAGAACTGGAACGCACTTGAAACAGAGGTTCTTAATGACCTGATAGACCAAAACAATGAGATGGGCGGTCGTCTGCAAATGCTCCAAATGGAAGTGGAGAGCCTTTCTGAAGAACGTGAGAGCCTTTCTAAGGGTGTTTCTGAACTAAAGGCAATAGAAAGAGCTTTAGAAAAGAGTATAAGCACCCTAGAGGGCAAAATGGACGCTTTAAAGGGTGACCAACTGACACTCATGCAGAGATTTGTCGAAAACCCCAAAATCAAGCCGACTTTTGACACATACTGTCGGAATATGTCGGAACGTGCGACAAGGGAAAAAGACGAACGCACAGAGCGGAAAAGCGTGGTTGGTTCACTTGGGTATTACAAGGAGCAGATAGAACAAATGCGACAACAGAAGTCCTCTTCTTTTACTGCTGAAAAGCCCCAAAAGAGCCACCACAAGAGTAGCAAAGATGAACGCTAATATCACGGTGAGTAAAGGGTGAAAACACACCCTCTCTTACTTGGGCTTAGGTGTTGAACACAGACGGAAAGAACGATTGTCAAGGGCTTAGAAATTTTAGGGCGGTAGCGTCCGATCCAACGCAAGTTGGATAAGCTGCTGCCATGAAATTTTTTTGGAGCAAAGCGGAAAAACCCTTGATAATTGGGCTTTTTGTCGGTAGACTGCCACAGCCCCAAGCAAGAGAAAAATACACTTGACAAATTGTGTAAAACGTGTGTATAATATACACACGAAAGAGAGGTGCAGAACATGAAAATAAGAGTGAATATATCGGTGGAGCAAGACACCGCAGAACGGCTTAAACAGTACGCTTTTGAACATCACACAACAGTTAGTGGAGCGATTGAACAGTGGATATGGTCTGCAAAGGTCAAGAATGAGCAAGTAAGAGGGCAGATGTCATTTGTGGACTCGAAAAAGAAATAGTTGCGTGAAAACCGCAACTAAGCTATAATGGTTAACATAGCAATGTAAAAAGGCTCATGCAATAAGCACAAGCCTTGTAAATTACATATCGGACAGTTTCTTGGAAGTGTTACCAGCACTTACAAGCAACTAAGGTATTCGACCATACCATAGACAAAGACTTCACTGACAAGCCTTACTGTAAGGCTTATTATAAGCGATAAGTACAGTCCTTGTCAAGACACAAGACCTAGTAGCCTTTGTGGTATGAGAATACCACAGGGGCTTTTTTAATGCCCCTAGAAAGGAGCAGAACATGAAACAAGGAAGATTGGGTTACAATTCGACAAATGACCGCTATGGGCTTTTAATAAGCGACTTGTGGGAGCATGACGGCTTTCACTGTGGCGAGGGCTTGGAGGTCC